>CAZALJ010000028.1:0-11952 GCA_964485715.1 uncultured archaeon | reverse complement strand
AATCTGTTAAGAGAGAGTACAACATCCCCTCGGGTTTTTTCTGTTATATTTCGAACAAAATCAGTTTTTTTTCGTAAATTATATGTCAAGCCATCGGGGTAATCCAATGTAATTAGAAACGAGTAGAGCTCGTCCATCATATCAAGCGCTCTAATTGCATTTTTATTCTCTTTTTTTCTTAGTGAATCAAGAGCTACTCTCCGTAACTCACCAATAAAGTCGGGAATGCCATGAAGATAGGCTAAATAAGGTATGTTAAGATCGGTGTGACAGGGGAAAGGTTTTTGCTGAAGAAAAGCTTGAAGAAAAACGGACTCTGCATACTCTTGATTACAGGACAAGACCATCCCAAAAGGGGATGGATTCATTCGTTGAGCCAAATCATTAATCCTAGCAATCAAAGTAGCATTATTCTCAATTATTTTTATAGCTGTATCCATTTCCTTTCGATGCAAATGTCTTATAGCAGTTGAGGAATTACGAATTGAAAGCCGTCCTAATTTAATTAATTCCTCTCGTGCTTCATTATCTAGTTCCATCATTTTCCTGATTTCGGAAAACACTTCTTCTAATTCAACCATTTGAATTACCTGATTTATAGCAATGTTCTTCCTCATGGATTAATGTAAATGATTTCTTTTCGATTATAATAGTAATTTAGTCCCCTAAGATTATTCTTAACCTCTTTATTATGTGCGGGGGGTGAGATTTGAACTCACGAACGCCTATGCGACTGGATCCTAAGTCCAGCTCCTTTGACCTGGCTGGGAAACCCCCGCGATTTTAGAGTTCCAATTTAATGCCAACAGCTTGACGAATTAGTTCTGTAAGGGGATCTTTAACATCTTTTTGTTTTGTGGGTAGTTCCATTATTATAGGAAAGGGGTTTTTCGCCATAAATTCAGTGATTTGCTGCTGATAACGTTCAGCGATGTCAGGAGTAACCAAAATAATGCTAACGTCCTCTCGCGACCACAAATTAGATAGAATCTCATAAGGATCTTTATGATCTCCCTCTATGGGATATACTTCCCCTATTCCAGCTAATTTCAACCAAGTGCAAGTATCAGGATCGCCAATAGCAGTCATATAGATGTTCTTTCACCTCATCAGTCTTCCATGATTGAGCGAGTAACAAAATTAATAGCTTGTTCCATGTTTTTAGAAGCTTGTTCCTCGAACTCTCTTTTTTGATTTTCAACTTGGGCTTCAAGCTCCTGAACTCGTGCTTGAAACTTCTCGTGAGTCTTTTTAAGCTGATCAGTCTCTATGTTTAATCCTTTAGTTCTAGCTTGATCAAGCATTTGTTTGGCTTCAGAACGAGCCTTTTCGATAACCTTACGAGCTTCAAGAGAAGCATCATCGACTATCTTCTTGGCTTTTTTTTCTGCATCGCGAATAAGATGTAATAAGTCACCGCTCATTGTTAGGAACTCATATTTTGTTTAGGAGAGATGGGTCGGAGCAGATTTGAACTGCTGATTTCCTAGGTCAACAACATTCTGTTGATATCCTGGGTGTAAGCCAGGTGTCATAACCGAGCTAGACCACCGACCCTTTCCAGGATTATTAATGGCTTTTTGTCACTGATCGAAAGATTTATTTCTATCTCGACCTGTATAACCTTTTATGGAAAAGGAATTTATAATTTATTGCTTTTCGCGATTCGCACTTCATGCTACTAATAGAAATTGCTTTACATAAATTGATTGTAATAATCAAATATTGAAGGATTCTATTAAGATGGGCACCCAAATTGGAAAATTATTAACAAAATGTCGTCTTGAGATTGAGTATTCCGATCTATATGGGAAAAAAATCGGGATTGATGCGTACAATATGATCTATGCTTTTTTAGCTCCAATAAGATATCGAAAAAGTGGAGGAGGATATTTAACTGATTCTGAAGGAAATGTTACCAGTCATCTCTCAGGTCTCTTTTATCGAATGACAAATCTACTACCCTACAAAGTTCGTCCCATTTTCATTTTTGATGGAAAACCTCCAGTATTTAAAGAAAGAGAAATAAAAATTAGAAAAGAACGGAAAAAAGAAGCTGCTATAAAACGCGACGAAGCAATTGCCCGAGGGGACATGGATGTAGCAATGAAATTTGCTCAAGCGACTTCTCAAATAACCCCTAATATAATCGAAGATGCCAAGCGGCTTCTTGACAACTTTGGAATTCCAGTTATTCGAGCTGCATCAGAAGCAGAAGCCCAGGGAGCATTTATGGTTCAAAGGGAGGAACTAGATGCAATGGCATCTCAGGATTACGATTCTTTCTTGTTTGGAAGCCCATTAGTGATCCGAAACTTGACAATTACACGCCAAAGGAGAGCTTCAAAACAAAGTAGCAGTATTGAACTAAATCCAGAACAAGTTATACTCACTGAACTCCTCGAAGAATTGCAACTAGATAATAGAGACCAATTAATAATGCTTGGTTTATTAATCGGAACCGATTATAATCCTGCAGGAATAAAAGGAATTGGTCCAAAAACTGCTTTGAAATTAGTTCATAAACATAGAACTCCAAATTCTCTCATCGAATATGTAGATGGGAAATATTCTATTAAGAAAATCTTTCCATACCCTCCAGAAACACTACTAGATTATTTTAGATCTCCTGAAGTTATACAGGATGTCAAATTTACTTTTCGTAGACCACAGATTTCTAAAATTGTTGAATTCCTTGTTGAGGAACGTGATTTCAATAAAGATCGGATTGAAAAGCAATTACAAAGAATGGTTTCAAAAAGACGTAAAATCAAACAAAAGATCGATCAACAGTCTCTTGATAAGTTTTTTTAGGTTTGTGTAGATTTAAACCCCATACTTTCCTCGTAAGGGTACAAATGCAACTGATGATAATTTCTCTTCAATTAAATCAGTATCGCTGATTTTCCGATACCGAGTCATTTGTTGCCAAAGTCCTGGTCGTCCCAAGGGCATTACTAATGTTCCATCAACACGCAATTGTTTTATTAAAGGAGGAGGAACAGTTGGACCAGCAGCAGTCAAAATAATTCGATCATAAGGAGCTCTTTTTTCATATCCTAGAGTACCATCACCTTCAATAACGGTAACAGATTCACTAAAACCAGCACGAGCAAGGTTCTTTTTAGCAAATTCTATCAATTCAGGTACAATTTCGATGGAATATACATGCCCAGGTGCATCAGCAGTAGCTACAATTGCTGCAATAAGTGCTGCTTGGTAGCCTGACCCCGCTCCCACCTCTAGTATTGTTAGGCCAGGATTTAGTTCGAGGTAATCCAAAATCATAATTGTCATATGTGGTGCAGAAATTGTTTGCCCTGTATTCAATAATGGTAAGGGGTGGTCTAGATACGCTGAGGATGCCAGTTTCTCGGGAATAAATTTCTCACGTGGAACTTGCATGAAAGCATTGAAGGCTTTTTTGTCCTTAACATACCCTCTTCGTCGGTAATGTTCAATTAACCGTTCTTTTACAGCCTTATAATCAGTCATTAAAAACAAACCTCACCTTTCGATGAAATTTATCCGAAAAATCACATTAACCTATCTGTAGATCAACATTCATTTGAACTCGAGATGGAGAAACCTCTCTGCCTACTTTGATATATAATTCTTTATAAGAATTGACTTCAGCTAGTTTTGTTGAGATAAATTTTCGTATCTGTCTTTCGGGATTCTCTAATTTCGAAACAAATTGGTAGAAGTTAATTATCCCTCCTTTTTTCAATAATTTGGCACCATAGGGAAGAAAATTCCCTGATTTTTGAGGGAGATTTATTATTATTCGATCAAAATAACCCTGTAATCGTAAAATATTTCGAGAATCACCGATAATTGGATGAATATTTCCTTTTAGTTTATTTCCTGTAATACTCCTTTGTAAAGCATATATCGCAAAAGGATTGATATCAATAGCGACTACATTACAGGGAAAATCTTTTGCACAGTGTAATGCAAATGGTCCTACGCCAGTAAATAAATCAAGAATTTTTTCACCTGGTATCACAGACATAGCGACACGATGATGTTCTTCAGCTAAGCGTGGGTTGAAATAAGCTCGCTTTAAATCAATAAAGATGAAAACACCATATTCTTGGTGCCAACTATGCCAGATCTTTTCCCCTGCTAGATATTCAGTAGGATAAACTCGTTCAGCTCCATCAATAATGTCACATTTATTCAAAACAGCTTTGAGTTGCGAAGATCGGGATAAAACCAATTCACCCACTCGTTGACGAAATGAAAAGGGAGTACAGGTTGGATCTAGCTTCAAAACTGCGATCTCTCCTAGCTGGTCGAACTTAAGGGAGATCTCATCCCAATTTACATTTGGAAATTCTTTTTGAAGACATTCGCTAATTGGTTCTTTTTCAGAACGTCTTGGAAAATCCAATTGTTGGAATCTAAAAGGTATACCACTCAATAGCTCAGGAATTTGTTTGGGATCAGTGATAGGAAAAAATACAAAATCCTTCGTTTTAATTGGTTTTTTGTCAGAAAGAAGCAGATTAACCTTAATCAAACGGAGACGAGCCATTTCAGCATCTTTGAGGGGAATACCAACCCCTAATGTTGATTGTTCTCTTGTTATTGACCCAACTCTCCAGGTTTGTTTTTTGGTTAGTAATAGACTGACCCTTTTTTAACCTTTAATTTTAGTATGGTAAAAAATTAACTGAGCCAATTTTTATAAAAGGGAGACGATAAAAAAAATCCAAGAAACAGACAATTACGGGCGCAGAGGGACTTGAACCCCCGACCAACGGGTTTCTTCATATTAAATAAATGCTTTAACCTTTAAGAGCCCGCCGCTCTACCTTGCTGAGCTATGCGCCCTTTATGATCCCATTTTCTCTCTTCAATAGGAATTATAAAAACAATAGGCTTCCTCATTTTTAGAAGTTAAAACACTACTTCTAATTCTTAAATAATGATATTTGCTTTTGGTCCTACCAAAATAATGAATATCAATAGTAAAAAGATATTGTTGAGCGTCTAATGAAATTGTAAATTATTATAACAATTTTAATAGATATTTTACAATTCTACTAGGAGTTCTGTTATTATTTCAGTCCCAATCTCTATTCTGCAAAAACTACCCACATAATAAGCAAAACTTATAACCATGAGTATATAGACTAAACGGATGAATACTCATGGTAAAACGTAGTAAAAAAGATAATGCTGAGATTACTGACTATCTCAACCTACTTATTGCAATAGGCAAGATGGGAGGTACTCGTCGCCCAGTATTCAGTACTACAGGTGAGTTAGGTAAAATTGTAGGAATCTCCCAGCAAAGTGCTTCAAGAAAACTAACAAAAATGGAAAATGCTAACCTTATTATTCGAAATTATAAACAGCGAGGAAACACAATTAAAATCACCCCCAAGGGAGTATCCGCGCTTGAACATGTGTTCACGGATTTATGGATGATACTAACTGCAGAAGGACGGGAAATAGATGAAAAGATAACAGTAAGAGGTACAGTCTGCACAGGAATGGGCGAAGGAGCGTATTATATGAGCCAAAAAGGATATCAAAATCAATTTACCTCACTTTTGGGTTTTGAACCTTTTCAAGGAACCTTAAATTTACAGTTGTTAGAAGAATCAAGCTTAAGGAATTTTGAACGCTTATTACGTAGTCCTTCTAAATTCATAAAGGAATTCACAGAAGGGGGACGGAGGTTTGGGAAAGTCTTTGTCTGGCCAACGTACCTGTTGATAGGAAATCAAAAGATATCCACCGCCTTAATTCATCCTGATCGAACCCATCATAACAATCAAATCGAGCTAATTGCAAAAGAACACATCAAATCAACTTATAAAATTACGGATGGAGACGTCCTAGAAATTATCCTACAATAACAAACAGAGGATTTTTTCGAATTTTTTCACTCAAAAGAATGTTCATCAAGGTTCTTAAATTTTAAGGAAGATTTCTCATTTGGAATTCTAGCATCTAATTTGACTATTTCTATATCTTGGAGCCCCTTGTCGCTTAATAATTTAGACAACTCAGTTTCCGTGAGAGACTGATCATATCCCAATACAATTACATCTGGTTTAACCTGAATGACAATATCTAGGAACTTTTTTGGATCAGATGTTCCTTTCTGAACTATATCAACGATATCTATGTGTGAAAGTAATTCTACCCGATTTTCTTGGGAGTTGAGGGGTGGTCGTCCTTTATTTGCTTCAACAGTTTCATCAGAAGCGACAACAACATATAATACATCACCCCGACTTTTTGCTTCTTTCAATGTCTTCAAATGACCTAAATGTACAATATCAAAAACTCCACCTGTTAATACTATCCTCAAATTGTTTCTACCCCCCGTTGTAATAGAATAATGCTCTGGAGAATCTGACACTAATTTTATCATGTGAAGTCCTTTCAGTACAGATAGGAGCGCTACTCCTTCGTCATGTGTTCGTTTCAGACTACTTGCGAAATCAGCTACACTAAAACTCCCTTTTTTAAAGGTTAACAGGCAAGCTGTTTTTAAAAATTCCTTCAAAAGTGCCTGAAAAACCTCAATAGATTTTGATTCGCTTTTCATCTCAAATATTCACCAATCGACTAAGTTATTAGAATCTTATTGAAGGGGATCAGCTAAACTTTCAAAATCAGTATCAACAGCTATTTATCTACTCCTTGATTTGACAGATCGACCTTCCATAAAGTTTTCAAGGCTTCCTCCTCTGTAAAATGGAGGGACTCTGAACAAACTATCAAAGCTTGAGGAGGCCCAATATCTCTCCAAGCATATGTCCTAACTTCTTCGGCAACACCAGCGAAAATGACCTCATTTTCAGTTCCAATTTGAGCCAACCCAAATACTAGGCTTGTGTTTGTGAATACGGTTTCTTGCTTCTTTTCCTCCAATCCCAATAGAATAGAAATTGCTTCGTTAACCGAAAGGAATTCTCCTGTACTTAACTCAATATCTAGAAGAACTAATGTATGAGCTCCTATTTGTTTATTAAGTTTGATTATTTCATAGGGGAATTCACTTAAATTATGAGGAAAAGGACAGGTAACGGTCCGACCAAATCGATATGTTGACAGACCAGAAACAGAGGCTGCAGCTGAAATAATTGAAGTGTTGTGAATGATCCGACATTTAAATCCTCTTTGTATTGCTGCTAATCTAAGAGAATTGTGGGTTGTTGCCACAAAAGGATCACCAGGAATCAAAATGGCTGCTGACTTTCCTTTCATGTTTTCTAAGAATGATTGATCGTTTTCTTCTAAGTCCTTACGGTTGACAACATTAAATTCTAGTTTACCTTGCTTTAAGGAAGGGGGAATTTCTTCCGGAATGAAATTGGTATATTTCTCGATATATATTGCATCAACCTTTTTTAGAATATTAAGTGTTTCTAAAGAACAGCTTTTTAGTCCTGATAATCCCATTCCAACGAAAAAAAGCTCTGTTTCAGCTTCTCGCACTTTGGATCATCATCTTCTTTTAAAGAAATTTGGATCAATATCGCTGTATCGTTAGTAATTATTTAACCTTTTTCTGAAGGAAAATAACTGTAATTAGGGTTTTCCTTCCCAAATAGAATCACCGAGATAGTGAATATTGAGAATGACTTTCCCTTTTGAGCCAATAAGCTCCGTAGAGGGTTTCAAACTTTTCCCAAGAGCTAGAACTGCATCCTGAGGATTAGAAACCATCACAATACTATTAGTATCAAAATCATTCACAGCAGTAATCCCTTGCGGGAAAACGTTTGCACCGTTTAAAATATGTTGAACTGCTCCCTGATCGACCTTCACCACAGGAAGATTAATTGTAGGATTTTCCCTGATAAACTGAATGGTCGGTAAATATTGATCTTCATATCTAAAAAAGCGAACTTCATAGTCTTGATTAAAGAGCAGGCTTCTTAACCTTGTATCATTTTCAATGATAAACTGTATATTCTCTGATAAAACCTTTGAAGATATTCCAGGAGCAAATAATAATGCTAGAATCTTTTTTCTAAGTTTCGATCCAATTTCATTTTTGGAAGGCATGAATTTCCGATCCAAACGACATCTTTTAATTGAACCGTAGTGTTTCTAGGTTTAATGGAACCTCAACTTTTACGTTATATCGTTTTGACAATGCTTTAGCTAAATTTTGGGACTTTTTACGTTGACCATGTATTAAAACGACCCTTTCAGGTTTAGGGGTTAGCTCACGGAAGTAATTCATAATCTCCCCTCGGTCTGAATGGCCACTAAATCCGTCGATTTGATGTATTTCCATTTTGACCTGCAGCATTTTCATCCGTCCATCTTCGATACTGCGGATTTCTTTTACTCCCGAAGCGATTCGACGGCCTAGGGTTCCTTCAGCTTGATATGACACGAAAACGATTGAGTTCCGTGGATCTTCCGCTAATCCTTTGAAATATTCCACAGAATTACCTCCTGTTAACATACCAGATGTGGCCATGATAACTACAGGTTTTCCTGTTAGAATCGATTGTCTATCACTTTGGTTTTCCACACGGTGAAATATATCGCATAAAAAGGGGTTTTGTCCCTCATTGAAAATCTGATCTTGTAAGTACGTCGATAAATACTCTGGATGGCATGAGTGGATTGCTGTTGCTTCAGCTATCAAGCCATCCAGATGAACTGGAACATCTACCAGCTGGCGTTTTCGATAATAATTTGCCAAGACAATCATTAATTCTTGTGGTCGTCCTACAGCCAGGCTAGGAATCAAAACTTTTCCACCACGTTTGACTGTCTGGTTAATGATTTTTATTAGTTGAATCTCCGCATCCCCACGTTTAGGCATAATGTCTCTGGGCCCACCATAAGTAGATTCCATGACGATGGCTTCTAAGCGGGGAAATTTCGTGTTAGCCCGATCCAATAACCGAGATCTTCTTCCTTTGAAATCATTGACAATACCCACGTTATATCGTCCATCTCCAATATGCAGATGCATGATCGAGGATCCAAGAATATGCCCTGCAGGGGTCATTGTCAAGCGCGCATCATTGCTTAAATCTGTGACCTCCCCATATCGACGTGTTATTGTATGTAAAATCATCCTTTTAATGTCACGTTGACTGTAGGGAACCAACTTATTCTCTCTCCCTGCAACTTCAATGTAATCTTTTTGAAGGAGTGTCATGAGAGACAATGTAGCATCATTGGCGTAAACTGGTCCCCGATAACCCCATTTGAATAAAAAGGGGAGTAATCCACTATGATCAAGATGTGCATGGGTAATAAGTACTGCATCAATATCTGCAATATTAAATTCAGGAGCATTAAAATAAGGAAACATCTGATCTGGTTCTCGAGATCCTACATTTGTACCACAATCAATTAAAATCTTTGTTTCGGCTGTCTCTAAGACCATACACGATCTTCCTACTTCAGAGAATCCTCCTAAACCAGTCAACCTAATATATTCATCATCAATAACTTTAGTGCGATGTATACGCTTCCCAATATTGAGTAATGCTTGCCTACGTATTTCAGATTTATCAGTAAGAGTTTTTCGTATAGAACTTATTAGTTGAGATTGAATCGGAGGAGAACGAACGACCCTTGGACGCCATGAAATGTCTCGGGCGATTTCACGAAGAGTTGTGCCACTACGACCAATGACTGCTCCTGGTTTCTTCGCTTCAATAATAACCTCACCAAGCTCATCATCAAAGATAACATTGGTGATTTCTGCATTTTCAGGAACAATATCCATGATTCTAGCTCGAGCTTCTTCTTTGGCTCTCCGTACCGACACATCTGACCTAATCACTATTCGTTTTCGTAATGATTTAGCTAAACTTTTAACAATGTCCCCATCTTCCATGAGAACTGTTGGATTCAATGAATAAATAACTACAAAGGGGCCTTCGAAAATAACCTTGGACACCTGAGCATCAGGAGGTAACTCACTGATGAGATCAGTTTTTAATTGGTCAATAGCAATGTCGTGGCTGAATCGCTTGTCTTTTCCTTTTACCATTAATTCGTGCCTCATTAATACGCAACATGTTTAAGACTCTTGGATTAGGATTTAATTCAATTATTTCAGTGAATATGAAACTACCCTGCGAAAGCATTAGATTTAGGAGAATACGACAAATGAGTTGTAATTAATTAGTTATGAAAGGGTTTTCTTTCGGTAATCTTGAGATGAATTATTTTTTAGTATGTGATCTTTTTGTTTTGGTTATTTAAGGGATTAGTCATAAACGTTGATATGAAAAGACATGTAGACACCTTTCTTCAACACTTACATAAGGAGTCATACACATTTCCTTTCGAAGTCGAAAACTGGATATATTGGGTTATGTAGTAATGCTCCGAATGTATAAATTGAAAGTTAATATACAGAGATAGAAAATATTGCGATAACTAATAATATTTGATTGAACTAAATCGGAAGAAGAACTTTTCTTTTCCAAAATTCCCTTGTACACTCATACACACACAGAGTTTATAAATATTGTGTCAATGTTCCCAAATGGGAGTGGCTACAAGGACAGCAATGAAATGTCAGGATCAGAAATTCTTGAATCGGTGGTACCGAGATCGATTATTATTGGAAAATCCATTCTACAAAAAATTCCCAATGTTATTCAGTCACTCGGATTAAAACAAAAAATAATGGTTCTTACTGGCCCCAATACGCGGTATATTGCTGGAGAAGAAATTTTCGATATTGTAACCGATCAAGGAATGGATTGCGAGATCATTATAATTGAAAACTCTTCTCTTGAAACAGCAAAGACTTATGTCGAACTTGTAGAGAAATATAAGCCTAACGTTTTAATTAGTGTTGGGGGTGGAAAAAACATCGATGTGGGAAAATACTGCCTCCATCAAATTCCTCGGAAGATAGAAATGATCTCTATCCCAACATCAACACCTCATGATGGCATTGCTTCTCCTTTCATATTTTTAAACGATCCTACTGAAAAATTTATTGGTGAATGCCGCCCTCCGATCGCTGTGATTGCTGATGTGGAGAAGATTTTGAATCATCCTGATTTAATTCGTTACATTAGGGCAGGAGTTGGTGATACTATTGGAAAAATCACTGCTATTTGGGATTGGAAATATGCCTGGCGTATAAAATCAGAAAAGTTTTCACGCTTTGTAGGGGGAGTGGTTTCTAACGCTGAAACTCTTTTCCAAAGTCAAGTTACAGAAGCTCTTATAGATCCTGAACATGCTATTCAGGTAGTATTAAAAGCACTCCTGATTGCTGGAGTGTTAATGGGAACATCAAACGACATCCGAGTTGGTTATGGCTCAGAACATATGTTCTCCGCAGCATTAGCAGCTGAAACACCTAATGCCGATATACTCCATGGAGAACGAATTGCTTTGGGCACTATAATGATGGCTCAATTGCAAGGTCAAAATTGCCAGAAAATTAGGAGTATTTTGGAAAATGTTGGCTGCCCGACTAATATTGATGAATTAAAAGATAAAATTCCCTCTGAAGCAATTGTTACAGCACTACAAAAAGCACATAAGATGAATTCAATGTATACGGTTCTTGGAAGAACAGGGTTGGCATCTAAGGCTGCTTTGAACTTAGCACAAATAACAGGAGTGATAAATCTTTCATAAGTAACATTTAAAATTGATGTTTGGATGGTATTTTCTAGTTTCTTTTTTAAACCACGAAACTAAAATCTTCCTGAAATGGAATCGGATCATTATGGAATCTAATTCTGAAAGCCCTGTAGTTGGTATTATCATCAGTAGCTTTACAGATGCGGGTCCACAAGTGATATATAACTCAACAAAAAAACATATTTCTGAAGACCAGGCTTTAAATCTTTCTATTCGGATAATGACTGTCATTGGAGAAGAAATAATTTATGATCTATATGGTCCATTGCCTGTTCCTTCAAATGATGAACTTCTTTGCCTAGCTTATGTTTTTCGAGTAGAGTCAACCTTCAC
>CAZALJ010000027.1:7437-12148 GCA_964485715.1 uncultured archaeon | reverse complement strand
AGGATTTGAACAGGTCTTTAAGAACGCGTTGACTGGCCTCGCAATGGGTGGCGGCAAAGGCGGCTCAGATTTTGATCCAAAAGGTAAAAGTGACATGGAAGTCATGCGTTTCTGCCAAAGCTTCATGCAAGAGTTGTATCGACACATTGGACCTGATTGTGATGTCCCAGCAGGAGACATTGGTGTAGGTGGCCGTGAAATCGGTTATCTGTTCGGTCAATACAGAAAAATTATGAATCAGTTCCATACAGGGGTATTAACAGGCAAGGGGCTAGATTATGGAGGCTCACTCATCCGGCCTGAAGCCACAGGCTATGGTTGCACGTATTTTGTTGTTGAGATGCTTAAGGATCGAGGTCTTGATATCAAAGACAAAATTTGTACAGTATCAGGGTCTGGTAATGTATCCCAATACACAACAGAAAAGGTTAATCAATTGGGCGGTAAAGTTGTAACTCTTTCGGATTCTAATGGGTTTATTTACGATCCTGATGGGGTTACATTTGGAGAAAAATTTGATTTCTTCCTTGAATTAAAGCAAGTTCGTAGAGGTAGGATTTCCGAGTATGCACAACAGTTCAACGTTGACTACTATCCTAATAAACGGCCTTGGGAAATCAAATGTGATATTGCTTTCCCCTCGGCTACCCAAAATGAGATTGAAGTTAATGATGCCCAAGCCTTGATAGATAACGGGGTCATCGCAATTGGTGAAGGAGCCAACATGCCATCCACGATCGATGCAATCAACCTTTTCCTGGATGCTGGTGTTGCTTTTGGTCCAGCTAAAGCAGCAAACGCAGGTGGAGTATCTACGTCAGGTCTTGAGATGTCCCAGAATAGTTTACGTCTGTCTTGGTCACGTGAAGAGGTAGATAAACGACTGCATGATATTATGGTCAATATCCACAATAGCGCCCGTACGGCAGCAGAGAGGTATGGAGCCCCAGGTAACCTAGTAGTTGGTGCCAATATTGCTGGTTTCATGAAAGTTGCTCGATCTATGATGGCTCAAGGACTTATCTAACAATAATAACACAATAATGAAAACAATAGACACAGCAATCGCTGTCTCTCCTTTTTTATTCTTACTCTCTCTCCCCATTATTATGTCAATACCTCTCTGAATTGCTTCTTTCACATCTTTAGGAATATCCTGCCTTTCCAGCAGTTCCTCAAGTTCCATTAAAGCTCTCAACCGTATGTAGGTTTTCCTGTCTAGAATGAATTTACCTAATTAAAACTAATTAAATGATTTGAAACTATTCAAATTCTTCTAATTTTATTTGGAAATATCTGTAAGCAACCTTACTAGATTCCTGTTCTTTGAAAAAAGCTTTAGAATTTCGGTAATTCATGTTAAAAATGAGATTAGTAAGATTGTTTAACGAATGGAGTCCTTAGCTAGCAACCCAGGTGTTAGTTTGAAACTAATTTATTTTAATTTCTTCTGGAGCTTTAATTAAATTAAGTGGGAAGAGTAACTGGAACTCATTTCCTTTGGGATCTACTGAACGAATTTCAAGCGATCCACCATAATATTGCATGATTACCGAGGCAAGAGCAATACCGATGTTGTGTCCGATTATTTCCCATTCATTGGTAATCCTGATTTGCCCTGAGAGTTTTGAAATTACATCATGTGACAATGGTTCGGAACAACAATCACTAATGAGAACACAGAATGATGAAGGAAGAAAGGATCCCTCAATATCAATCCTTGTCTCGAAGGTTTCAGGATCATGATAGAAGCTTAAAATAAACAATAATATTTCTTTAAAAACATCCTTAAAATGTACATCGGCAAATGTCATTACACTAAGACTCTCTTTGTTAATATTAATAAGTTGAGAAAAATTGGACAATTCGGAGATAATTTCATCAAAGATATCCATGAGATGCAAGCTATCTTTTGGTTGAATAAAAGGGGATTGAAGAACCGCAAAAATTTTGTTTACCGTGTCAATGGTTTTTGATGAACCAGAGGCGATGTTAATAACATTATTTACAATATTGGAGTCTATCTCTAGTTTGGATTCGTACATTAATGATACTAATTCTAGGTTATTGATTATCTTTTGCATATCATTATTGATAAAATGTGACATCATTGCATGATATCGTTCTTCTTCAAGTTTTACTTGTAGTAGTGCCTGTTCCGCTCGTTTGCGCTCAGTAATATCACGGACAATACCTTGAATAACTTTTTTTCCGCGAATATCGAAAAGGCTTGAGGAAACTTCAGCAGGAAACACTTCGCCATTTTTCTTCTTAAAATCAATCTCAAAATTCACAAATCCCTCTTTTGAGATTGAACCGAAAGCCCATTTCGATAGTTCAATTGATGCAGGAGGGTGAAGATCTGGAATTTTAATTAGAAGTATCTCGGGTTTGGTATACCCGAAAAGACTTAACGTTTTTTGATTAACATCAATGATACTGCCTTCTAAATCATGTAAAAATATTGCGTCATTTGAATAATGGAAGAGATTGCTATACTTCTCCTCACTTTGCTCTAACTCCTCTTCTACCCTCTTTCGATCCGTTATATCCGTGGATAACACAAGAACTCCCTGGAATTCTCCAGTACTGGAAAAAATTGGAGTGGCTGTAACGATAACTGGAATAATTGTGCCATCTTTCGCCGAGAGGCTGCTCTCGTATATGCTACTGATCCCCTTAGAACGTTTTGCTGTCTCAAAATAGGATTGTTCAAGATCGCTTTCAGGAACTATAAAACTCCAATGTTTGCCTAGTAGTTCGTCTTCAGTATAGCCTAATGTTTCTAACGTTTTTGGGTTAGCAAAAGTAATAAATCCTTCTGGGTCTTCTAGTGTGACTCCCTCTTCTAACTTTTCAACAAGCATCTGATATTTCTCTCTTTCAACATCCAAAGCTTTCGCCATCTCCGTACGTTCAGTAACATCTCGGGTAATACCACGGAATCCAACAATTTCACCTGCAGAATTACGCATTGGAGAAATAGACGCCTCACTGGCTCTCCTAGTCCCATCCTTTTTGATAAATCCAAAATCAAATACTCTGGCTGGTTCTCCTGTTCGAAATACAGTATTATAGGTTTGATACACCCTCTTAGCTGTCTCTTCATCCATATACTGACGGTAATTCATACCAAGCAATTCGGTTCTCGGATAACCAAGAATTTTGCATAGTGAATCATTGAAGAAAGAAAAATTCCCAGCGATATCTACTTCATAGTAACCTTCCTCGATCGTCTCTAAGATTTTACGATATTTCTCTACACTCTCTCTTAATTTTTTTTCAGCCAGTTTACGCTCAGTAATATCTGTGAAAACGGCTAGTACGCCATCAAAATCTCCATTGGAAAAGATAGGGGTGGCTGTAATAATTACTGGGATATAATGTCCATCTTTTGCTAGAACATAGGCCTCATAAGTGCTACTGATCCCCTTGGGACGTTTTTTCGTCTCAACTTTGACCTGATCAAGATACTCTTTTGGTACAAGGTAACTCCAATGTTTACCTAATAATTCATCTTCTGTATATCCTAGTAGCTCGGCTGTTCTAGGATTTACGAAAGATAAAACTCCCTTTGCATCTTCTAAGAGAACACCCTCCTGCATCTTTTCCACAAGCATCTGATATTTTTCTTTGGACTCTCGTAATGCCTCTTCTGCCTGTTTACGTTCTGTAATGTCAATTAAAGTTACTAAATTGGCTGTTTTACCGATATACAAGATGGTCTTTGAATAGTTATCTACCCATCTTAGCTTTCCAGTTTTTGTTATTGCTCTATAAGAATAATTGGTTATAATATCTTTTTCACCTAATTGCTTCTTCCGTCCTTGTTCAGTCACAAAAGCTCTATCATCGGGGTGAATAACCTTGGCAGACTCTCCTGGTTTCCAATTAAGTATCTCTTCAATAGAATATTCAAAAATATCTGCAAACGCTTGATTAGCATATTTTATTACTTCGTCTTGAAGGATGCATACTCCCATCATGGTGCGCTCTGATATTACCCTAAATTTATATTCACTCTCTTTCACCGCTTTTTCCGTTTTTTTACGCTCAGTAATATCTCTTGTTATACTGATGAAAGCAAATGGATTGTCTTCTTTATCAGTGATCAACGTTGCGCTCAATTCTGCTGGATAGATAGTTCCATCTAGTTTAAGTAATCTATATTCGAAATTGGCAATCATTCCATCCTGCATTGTCTTTTGTGCATTTTCAATAACAAGGTTACGATCCTCTGGTACAATCATCTCTATCGCATTTTTCCCAATTAATTCTTCAGCGATATTAGCGCCGCTCATTTTAACAGCTTGCTGATTAACTGCAATGATATTGAATTCAAGATCAGTTAGAGTAATAGCATCAGGAGAAAGTTCAATTAACCTACGATATCGCGCCTCACTTTCTCGTAATGCCTGCTCCACCTGTCTACTCTCGGTAATATCACGAACAATGCCACGGAATCCAGTAGGTTCGCCTGCAGAATTAGTCATTAGAGAAACAGATGCCTCATTAATCCTTCTAGTGCCATCTTTTTTAATAATCTCATAAGCGAATATTTTAGTTGGTTCCCCAGTCTGATAGACTCTATGAAAGATTTTATACACCATGCTCGCAGTGTCTTCATCAGTATAATCTCGGTTATTCATGCCTATAAATTCATCTTTAGAATAGCCATGAATTCTGCACATGGCGTCATTACAGAAAGTTA
>CAZALJ010000027.1:0-7337 GCA_964485715.1 uncultured archaeon | reverse complement strand
AGGATGGTACGATACTTCTCCTCACTTTCTCGTAGCGCCTGTTCCGCCTGTTTACGCTCGCTAATCTCACGTAGGATCGCAAAGTCAGCTGGTTTACCCTGATATGTGACAATACTAGCATTAATTTCAACCTCTAACGTTCTACCATTTTTTAGCAATATTTTTGTTTCATATATTGGTGGAACACTTTGACCAGCCATACGTCGCTCATACCGATCAATAACTTCAGAAAGAACATCAGGATGAATATAGTTCATGATTGGGGTATTATTAAGTTCCTCGGCTGTGTAACCAGTCATTTTTAACAAACTTGGATTGACATACTTTATTAACGAACCCTGAACTATTGCTATCCCATCATTTGCCCGTTCAACTAAATCACGATATTTTTCCTCTGATTCTTTCAAAGCCATCATTGTTTGTTGATATTCGGTTAAATGATTCCTGATAGCGTCTTTTACATCGGCAGAAACATCTTGTCTATCAAGTATTTCTTCTAATCGCATTTCGATCCACTAACAATTGAGCTTTACCTTAATTAGTACTTATCATTTTATGATTATTATATGGTTTTTCAATTAGAATCTTCTAGGCCATTGAATAATAATGATGATTTCAATTCATCGCTCCCTAGCCTCCCATTATCGCTTCAATATTACCAAATAAATTATTCTAATAATAAAAAATTACCATATCAAGCCATAAAAGTGTGATATTGGATTTTTCAAATGCCACACTCAATATTAATTATTGTAATGGTAGAGGAACCAAAAAGATCTGATAACGATGACGATTTATTCACGTACATTTGATTTAATCGAAAAATACATTCGAAAAAAAACATTTGGAATTCTCAACACCGTTAGCCCTAGAGGAAGAGCACATTCGACTGGAATCCTTTATGGTGTCTCTCCACTAGAGTCTAAATTCTCTCTCTACTTAATAACTCTAAAAGAATATGTGAAGGTTCGTAATATCATGAATAATCCTTATATTTCGTTTGTTATATCATTTCTACAACAGTATCTACGGTTTGTTCCATCTTCGTGTGTTTATTTTCAAGGTACAGCAAAAATCGTATCCTTTGATCATCCTGAACCTCAGAAAGTATTTAACCAAAAAAGAATCCTGAGAATGATGCTAGAGGAATCAGATCAGCCAAATATGAAAAAAAAACAGTCTTCATTAAGATCAAACCCAATAAGAAAATTTTTTGTTATGGTCTTGGTTTAAGCTTAAGGTAACTTCGGAAAGAACACGGATAAGGAGGCTTTACTGTTATAATTCCCCCAGAAAGATTGTAAATAAGAATTTGCTAAATATTGGATAATGACCAATTTACAGAGGTTTGAATAAAATGTCAAAAATCATTGTTTTAGGAGGGTGTGGCGTGGTTGGGAGGATAGCTGTTAAAACTCTCACCACATTTCCAGATTTCTCGAAAGTGGTTATAGGTGATATCAATGTTGAAGAAGCACATGAATTAACTAAAAAGATTGGATCAGATAAAGTATTATTTAGAAAAGTCAACGCAACTGAACCAGGAAACCTTGGAAATGCAATTAAAGATTTTGATATTGTGTTAAATTGTATTGGACCTTTCTATAAATTTGGTCCATTAGTCCTGAAGTCAGCAATAGAGACTGGAAGTAACTATGTTGATATCAACGATGATATAGATGCAACGCAAGAAGTATTAACTATGGACAATGAAGCTAAAAGGGCAAATATTTCTGCATTAATTGGTATGGGGAGTTCTCCTGGTGTCACCAATTTGTTGGCAAAATTCGCTGCTGATCAATTACTTGATGAAGTGGATTCTATTGATCTTTACCATGCACACGGTGGGGAGCCTTTAGAGGGACCAGGGGTAATTTATCATCGAATTCATTCTATGAGCATAGACATCCCAGTGTTTATTGATGGTAAATTTAACACCGTCAGTTTCTTTGGAGATGATGGAAAAGCTCTAGAAGAAGAAATAGATTTCCTAAAACTTGGAAAATATCGAGTTCATCCGTATCCACATCCAGAAACAATCACTCTACCAAATTATATCCAAGGTGTTCAACGAGTCGCAAACAAAGGAACAGTTTTACCCCCTAAATACTTCTATCTTATTACTGACTTAGTAAAACTTGGTCTTACCGATGATAAACCAATAAACGTAAAAGGACACATGATTTCGCCCCTAGATTTTTCTATTTCTTATATTATCAATCAAAGGGAGAGAATATTGAAAGAAACAAATTTTGGATCCCAACGGGGATGTGTGAAGATTGTTGTACAAGGGAAAAAAAGTGGAAAACCTCATCAGTATGTTTTTTCTTTAGCGTCAGAAAGCCAAGCAATGGGAGAAGGTACAGGAATCCCTGCTGCTATTGGTGCAGTTCTTATGATCAGAAGCTTGATAGCAAAAAAAGGAGTTTTACCACCAGAAGCATGTGTTTCTCCCTTAGATTTCCTTAATATTATGCAAGAACACCTTAAACTTGAAGCAGCCACAGGAGAAGGATCACCCTTAACAATTGAATCGATTGACGAAGAAGGAAATATTGAAACAATTACTTTGTAATCAATAAAAAAAGTGGTTAAAGATGTCAACACAGAAACAGGTTAAAAAATATGTGTTAGCATTCGATCATGGGACATCAGGTGTAAAAACTGCGATTTGTTCTGTGTATGGGGAAGTTTTGGATTTTGTTTTTGAAAAAACACCCATATATCTGAAAGGAGAGGGTGGTGCCGAACAAGACCCTGATGGATGGTGGCAAGCTGTTTTAAAAACTTCAAAACAGCTGATTGATAAGGAACTGGTTCCTATTGATGATATCGTTGCCATTTCTTGTTCAAGTCAATGGTCTGGTACGGTTCCACTTGATGCTGATGGTAATGCATTACATAACGCGATTATTTGGATGGATGCACGTGGAGCACCATATCTCAGGAAAACATTGAGTGGTTTCCCAAAAATTTCAGGATACCCATTGAAGGATGTTATTAGATTTATTTATAAAACAGGGGGGGCACCAGGCTTATCTGGAAAAGACCCAATCTCACATATTTTATTTTTGAAACATGAATTACCTGAGATTTATGAGAAAACCTTCAAATTTCTAGAATGTATCGACTTCCTAAACCTAAAATTCACAGGAAAATTCGCTGCTTCTACTAATTCAATTACACTCCATTGGGTTACCAATACTCGTAATATCAACAATATTAATTATGATAACTCCTTAATTAAACGTCTTAAAATTGATAAGGATAAATTACCTGAATTAAAAGGACCAACTGAGATTTTAGATACTGTTACCCCCGATATCGCCGATGAATTAGGTATTAATCGGAATGTTAAAGTAGCGATGGGAGCACCCGATCTAATATCTGCAATAGTAGGTTCTGGAGCGGTAAAAGATTACCAAGGACATATCTATATTGGTACTAGCTCCTGGGTAATTTGTCACGTCCCCTTTAAAAAGACGGATATTTCACATAATATAGCCTCAATTCCCGCTGCAATTCCTGGGAAGTACTTTGTTGTTAATGAGCAGGAGAGCGCAGGAGCATGTTTAAATTTTTTACGTGACAACATTTTCTATTCTGCAGATGAAAGATACTTTGGAAACACAGAAGTTTACAAAATATTTGATGAAATTGTCGAGAATGCCCCAGTTGGTAGTGGTCAAGTTATTTTTACCCCCTGGCTTTATGGTGAACGAACACCTGTTGAAGACCATACAGTTCGTGGTGGTTTCTTTAATCTCTCCTTAAACACTAAAAAAGAACATATGATCAGAGCAGCGTTTGAAGGAGTAGCTTACAATAGTCGTTGGGTATTGAAGTATGTAGAGGCCTTTATCAAGAGAAAAATGGATCCCCTGAACATTATTGGTGGGGGTGCTCAGTCAGATATTTGGTGTCAGATTTATGCTGATGTACTGAAAAGAACAATTCGCCGTGTTAAAGATCCAATTCAAGCAAACGCCAGAGGGGCAGCATTTATTGCTTCTGTTGCCTTGGGGTATATCACTTTTGATGATATTCCAAACCTCATTCAATACTCAGGAACATTTCATCCTATTCCAGAACATTCGAAGATTTATGATCGCTTATACAAAGAATTCTTGGAAATATATCAAAACAATCGAAAAATGTATCATCGCTTGAATTTATACAGATAACCAATCCTAGATTAGTTTATGAATCTGGGAGCTCCTATTTTCGAACAAGATACTAAATAGTCTCAATAATATTTTTTAAATTTCTTTTTTTAGGTTAGATTGATTTGATCAAGATGAAGATTGTGAAAAGCAGTGAAGCACTAAGGCTTCAAACCGTTAAGGGAAGGCAGGGAGTAATTCTAGTGGTTGGTGAAAAAGCTATGATGATGAAACTCACCATTGAACCAGGAATTCCGACTCCACCCCATAGTCACCATCATGAGCAAATGGGACATGTTCTCGAGGGGAAGGGGATTCTGTTTACGGGCGATGATTCTGTGGAAATAGAGACAGGAACCTCATTCTGGATACCACCTCATGTTCCTCACAACTTTAATGCAACAGGAGATAAGCCAGCAGTTCTTATCGAAACTTTCAGCCCTCCACGAGAAGACTATTTAGAACGTGCAAGTAATAATAAAAGTTGAATCACTTGAGCAAAGAACTTGAGATTTCAATGTTTGAGGAATAAGAATGAACGATGGGCCAAAAATTGTCATTATTGGTGCAGGAAGCGCAAGTTTCGGTTTAGAAAATCTTACGGGGATCATGGATCATGAAGATCTGAAAGGGGAGGCAAGTTTATCACTAGTGGATGTTAACGAACCTAATCTAAAAGCCATAACCGCTCTAGCAAATCGCCTTAATCATGAATGGAAATCAGATATGGAAATTGTTTCTACGACTGATCGAAAAGAAGTCTTACCAGATGCTGATTTTGTCGTGTTATCAGTAGCTGTAGATAGAGAAGAAACATGGATAAAGGATCATGAATTAGCTAAAAAATATGGCATTTGGCATTACGCGGAGAATGGGTTTATTGGGAGTTTCACGCATACAGCACGAGGATTAGCATTTATCATGCCTATTTTATATGATATACACGACCTTACACCTGACGCTTGGTTAATCAACTTTACTAATCCTGTACCACGGATTGGTTATGCAGCACAGTACACCAATGTAAAATCTATTGGTCTATGTCACCAAATTTGGCACGGCTACGGAATATTAGGAAGATTCTTAGCAAACGATCTAGGAATAACAGAAAATCTTGACATCGCAGTCCAATGGACCGACGAAAGCGAGGCAATCTTAACAGAGTTTGCTCTTAAGGCTGCTGTTGAATATGATATTAAAGCCGCAGGAATAAATCATTTTACTTGGATGCTCGATGTAAGGCGAAGTGAAACCTGGGAAGATATGTACCCGTTAATTCGTGAAGAAGCGCTAAATGTACATCCTAATTTCGAACCTTTAACCCAACACATGTTTCGAATTTTCGGTCTTCTTCCAGTCTCAGGAGACTGTCATTTATCAGAATATTTACCATATACACTCACAAAAGAAAACTGGGACAAATATCACATCCAACTCTATGATTTTGACCGAGGGAAAAAGCAGAGAGAAGCGATGTGGCTGAAAATTGATGAAATAATTACTGGAAAACGATCACTTGATGTACAACCAAACCCCGCGGAGAGGGGAGACGCAATTATTGCTGAAATCTTTACCAATGCTAATGCGTATGAACAAGCTGTAAATATTGAAAACAATGGAGCAATCAGCAATCTATCAGACGATGCAATAGTTGAAGTTCCAGCTCTTATTAGCAGTTATGGTATTTCTGGCTTAAAGGTGGGAAGATTGCCAGAAGGAATAACTGCTCTGTGTAATCGTGAAATTTCAATAGCAAAACTTACAACAAAATCAGCTATCGAAGGTGATCGGGAAGCAGCACTTCAAGCATTTGCCCTAATGGTTGATGATCTCGCATTAGCAGAAAAACTTCTTGATGAATATCTTCAAACGCATAAAAAATATTTACCTCAATTTTTCACCTGATTTCCTAGGCTAAATGTGATTCCCTTTGATTAGAATATGAAACACGGTCCATTAATACTTTTCTTGACGATGTGGGGCTAACACATGCATAAGACGACAAAAATGATGATTTTCGATTTAGATGATACATTAATTCATTCAAATATCAATTATTTCCAGATTCGATACCAAATTGCTGAACTCTTTGCTTCACCACTTTCTGATGAAATCATATCAAAAACGCCAATTCTTGGTTTATTAGAGAAATTAAAACAAACAAACCCAGATAAATTTGCAGAGGGCTATCGAAGAATAGACGAAACTGAAAGAAAGGCTACAAAAACTGCAACAGTAATAGAAGGAGCCGATAAAATCCCTTCAATACTTAAAAAGTACGACATTCATTCTGCTATTCTTACTAACAACTCAAAAAGCACAGTTGATCTTTATCTAGCGAAGTTTGATTTTCTTAAGGAATTTCGAATACTTACTAGAGAGGATTTTAATAATCCAAAGCCTGATCCTGAGGGGATCATATCAATAATTAGAGGATTTAAAAGCAAACAGATCACAAAAGAAAATAGTCTATATGTGGGGGATTCATATATTGACGCTATAGCAGCACACCGAGCTGATATCAGGTTTATTTGGTTTAATTCCCGAAATATTGATCAAACTCTTATTCCAACCACTCCTTATGCTATCCTCACCGATTGGGCCGATTTTGAATCAGTTCTACAAGAGAAAGAGGAATAGATGCTAAATGGGGGATCTTTGTTTTGGTACTAGATATAAATGTAAACCATTATAATAGCGAATCACTGATTAAGAGAGCTTTTTTTCTTGTTAAATGAAGTATTAGTGAACAGTGAAAAATGTGGTTACTCAGGTATCGAATTCAGAGAAGTTCAATCCAACTAGTAATCTCATTGCTTTGTGTTTAGCCTCATTTGTTGTAGTAACGGGTTTTGGAGTCATATTACCCTTTTTTCCTTTATATGCGAAAGAAATACTATTTAGCTTTTCTTTTATTGGGATATCTATAGGCATAGCTTTTCAAATTGGGATTATGACTTCGGCTTTCATGTTCACCAGATTTCTACTTGCACCGGCATATGGCGATTTATCCGATGTATCTGGCCGGAAACCGATTATTTTAGTTGGTATGAGTATATACACGTTTTTATTGTTTGGATTCGGTTTTGCTTTTGATTTCTTATCCTTATTAATGCTACGAGCGTTGCAGGGGATAGCATCTGCCGCTGTATGGCCTGTCGGCGAAGCATTAAT
>CAZALJ010000026.1:0-12290 GCA_964485715.1 uncultured archaeon | reverse complement strand
TATTTTGACCTCTTTGTTATGAGAGAAAATTGAGTAGCTACCCATAATAAAATTCAATAGTTTTCCGTTCAGAGTCTGCCCAAGAAGCTCGTTTCGATTCTACCAGTAGTTTCATGAGCATTCGGATGTCAGCTGGAGGTAATGACGACCAAGATTGTTTCATTTTGACAATATCAAAAGCTGTGACCATATCATAACCATTTTGAAACGCGTATAAATACAACTCATCTGCATGTGACTTCAAGGTCTTCCAGTACACCCGCAAGCGAGTTTTTTCATCGTCCCACCAGCGGGCGCGTTCTATTTCAATGAGATATTCAGAAATCATGACAAGTTGAGGAAGTGTTAATTTTTTGCGGACTAAAGAATTTTGAAAAGGGTAGACCTGTGTAACTTCTTGGAGATCAAGAATATGGAAATTTAACACTCGCGCGAAATCTAGCATGAATTCTCCCCATGTTGTTAGCCACTGTTGTTTTAGCTGCGGGTCATCGGGTACCATCCAACGCCAGGGTTTTTCCACCCATGAAGGAAGGACTGGTTTTACTCGTGGATCAACGGTTCCAGGTTGAAGTTTTATTGAGGGAGCTGGTTCGACAGCAGGAGTAATAGCAACTGGAACAGTGCGCGCCATAGGTATGGTTTCGTGTTGAGTAGATGCTGGTATGGAGGGTTCTTGTTTTACCTCTACACTTATTTCTGTTAAATCTGGGGATTTCTCTTTTTGATGTTCCTTTGTGACCTCATCCAGAACTGATCCGAGAATATCGATTGATTCAGTTTTTTTCTTCTCTTTGTCTCTTTTTCGTTGCATTTCAGCCATGAAATCTCAACTTACCACTCAAGGACAAACGAAACGGGCTGATCAGCCCCCAAATTGGTCTTTCCACTCATCATAACGCTTCAATTCTTTTGGTGATACTGATGGTTTGATGCTTTCCATGCCAACAAGAAAATCATTGAAGTTTGGGGTTCGAGGTTGAATACTTACATCCGTCAGGGCTCCTTCCGCATCAAGTTCCCGAATGGGGTGCATTAATGCCTCACGACAGAGGAGGGCAATGTCTGCAGCACTGTATCCTGCAGTATACTTTGCAAGTTCTACAAAGCTAACATCTGAATCTAGATCTACTCCTCGTGTATGAATCTGAAACATTTTTTCGCGAGCTTCCTTTGTTGGTAATGTAACATATACTCGCCTTTCAAACCGTCTACGCATTGCCGCATCGATATCCCAGGGTGTGTTTGTAGCCCCAACTGTCACTAGGAGTTCCTCTCCAGTATCAAATCCCTCGACAGCTTGTAAAAGCTGTGTTTTAACGCGCCGCATCGCTTCTCCTTCGGAACTACCACCTCTAGCCCCTGCTAAGGCATCTATTTCATCAAAAAATATTATTGAAGGGGCTTCTTCGACAGCACGATCGTATAATTCCTTGACTAATTTTTCTGATTCTCCAAGCCATTTACTGATTAAATTCGCAGCACTAACCGAAAAAAATGTTGAATCCACTTCTGACGCGACCGCTTTGCAAAGATAGGGTTTTCCGCAGCCTGGGGGGCCAAACATCAAGATTCCTTTCCATGGCTTTCGAGCACCTTTGAACCAATCTGGTCTGCTCATTGGGAGAATAACTGCTTCTCGTAAGGCCCGTTTTGCACTTTCCATCCCAGCAACATCTTCCCATTTCACATTGGGTTTTTCTCGGACAATAACACTTGATATTGCTCCGGAAATTTCATCGTCAGGTTCCTGGGGTTTTGAGACAGAGGAACCTGCTGAAGCACTAGAAGGCTCAATAATTCCACGAATTTCTTTTACACGCAGAATATATTCCATGGCTTTTTGATAATATAAATTTTTCATGTTAAGATCGTCAGTAAAATTTATTAGCTTTTGTAACTGTTCAGCTGCACTCACATAATAGCGAACAGCCTGTTGTGTCTGGCCACTTTGATCTAGCTTATAAGCCATGGCTGCATTCTTTTTAGCAGCGTCAAACAATGAGGAACTCATGATTTTATCTCCAGAAAGTACCTAATAATTAAGAAAAAAGAAAGTTAGAGGTGGTGGGAGTAACTACTTCTTCTTGATTTTCTCTAATTCTTTTTGAAGCTCTTGCGATCGAATATCGGGTGATGGTAGTCCAAAATCGGCTGCAGCTGCTTTAGAAGCACTTATTTCCCCTAATATTTTGTCTACCATTTCATCTTCTTCAACATCGGAAGTCATCAACTCAAATCCCTCGTCCATGGCTTCTGTAGCCATATCAACCCTTTCGGTTTCAACTTCCATTTGTTGAAGGACACCTTCAAGTTGAGGAATTTTAAGTTGTCTATTCATGGTGTGTAAGGTTTTTACTAGTCCCTTGAGATCCTGACCTATGGCTTGGGTAGCTGCCGCTTGTTCCAACTTAAATTTGATTCCTTTTACTCGACTAGCCATTTGTTGACACCCGCGAGCCATGGTCCTATTTTTTGCAACATCTTTGGCTAATTATCTTGCTGTTGTCATATCACCGTCTTCGATTGATCTTTCGACTTCTTTGAGCATTCGTTTTTCTTCTTTGATGAGCTTATTTCGCTGACGAGTCATTCGTTTTTCGACCATGCGGAGACGGACAATCCATTTGCGTGTAGATCTGGTACCACTGCCTCCACCTTTTAACCAATTTCCGAATTTATCGAAGACCATTCTTAGGACCTCAATCCTTCTTCAATCTGTCGGCGCATTTCATCAAGTTTCTTCTTATCAGCTTCACGTTTTTCAGGAGTGGGTGTTTCCGTCACAGGGGTGGCAGGGGTAGTTGTTTCGACACTCGTTGCTGGCAGTGAGCCAGTCAATTCAGCTTCTAACTCAGCCATTTGTTGAGCGATACGATCATCTGCTTCAACATCCATACCGATTTCAGTTATTGAAGTATCAGTTAATGCTTCTTCCATTCCTGAAACCATTTCTATGGAATCTTCCAAAGACATCATTACTTCTTCTGTCTTCTCAGGAGAGGCAGCTTCAATATTCGCATCAATAGCAACTTGAGCTTGAGCGAGTGTATCAGTCAGACTAACATTATCTGCAGAAACATCTAGAGTATCTATTGTTCGTTGGAGGTTGGCAATTTTATTGTGTGTATTTGAGACCTGAGTTAAATAGAGTTCACGGCGTTTTAATGCCTGTTGAGCTCCTAATTTATTTCCGGATTTCAACAAGGTTCGAGCAAGCTCATATTGCTCATCTGCTTGTCTCTGGTAATTCCGAATCTTGACTTCCATCTGATTTATTGTTCGTTTCAATTTTGCCTTCGTCTCAGTTGAGGATTTAGGTTTACTTCCGGTTAGAAAACCTTTTAGGCGTTTCAATGTTAAATTCATCTCACTAAATTATTAATGTATTAGTATTATTCTAATTAGTTAAAAGCTTTCAGGTGTACTACAGGTTTGAAGTACTTAAGACTTTCCCATACGTACTCTTCAAAGTCTCCTGCTGGTTAGAAAAAATAGTATACTTACCGTTTTAAACTTAGAATTTTTCGAGATCAAATTGAGAGGAAGTATATGTTATTTTAAGGAGGAATTTAGACCCCTGGAAAGGATAAGGTTACCCCATCTAGTGTTTCGGTTTTAATCGCAATTTTTTGCTGAATTAATCGTGTTAGTGCTTGGTTCACACGTTCTAAAGTCCATGATGTTTCTTGAATCAACTCGGTCAAACCAATTTCTCCTTGAAATCGAGCTGCTAATTCTAATATAACTTGGTGGTCTTCAGTTAGGTTAGGATCTATAAACACGACCACTTTCATCCCAGCTAATTGACGGATTTCATGAATCATACCATTTTTTTTCAGTAAATTGAGAGCCGATGTGACATCAGCAATTGAGGTAGTAATGCCTTGGCTTTCATCACTCAGCTTTAGTGTCAATTCAGAGACGGTAAGAAGTCCCCCGGTTTGATTTCGCACTTGTTTTCCTATTTCAAGAATTCGTAATGCCAGGAAATTGTGATATTCATCCTTTCCTTTCAGTCGTTGCATGAAACCTGGCTGTTTCCCTACCTCAAAAATCCCAATAGCTCGGGGAAGGCCGAGTTCCTCTCGGATGGCCATTAACCGTTGAACGAGTGCAGGATTTTTCTTGAGATCGCTTTCGTATCTTTTTTCCAACGTCTGTAAATCGGAATGCAGCTCTTTAACCTTAGCAGCCATCGTGTCTAATGATTTCAACGCTATTTCTGCGCCTTTTCGCTTCATTTCGGCTTCTTTGGTTAGTTTCTCTTCAATTCTCCGTAATCCCATCATCCTATCTATCCTACTATGATTTCAAGTTAATCCTACTCGATTTCATTTATATTTCTTTATAATCCGACACCGGAAATCCATGCTTAGTGGACTATAACAAAAAATTGCTAATTTTCGGTAATTTTATTGCTAGCAATGGCAATCTACACATTTATTTAACTGAAGATCATATCTGGTCATCAAGATAGGAAAATAGGAAAACAAAATCACGTGTAAGTAAACAACCATTTCCTTCTTCATTATCGAGGTGAAAATTGATATTGCTATAGACTTTTTCTCATTTTCTTCGATAACACATCAGCTGTAGGAGCTTGATTATGATCCATTATGTTTCTGACTTTGTAGCTCATGATTCTCTAAGGATGTTGAATTAACATATTATGTCCAGACTTTGCATCCTTATAAACAAGAAATTGAAGACTTTACTTACTGGGATAGTACATGGTGCTCGAGACGGCCTCCGGGATGTCAAACCTCTATTGTTCATTTTGTGGCACTACGATTCGTGAACTAGAGTCCCAGAAGTGTTTGAAATGTGGTGCAGCATTCTGCCAACGATGTGCTTCTCATTTAAAAAACAATGGTATAGAGCTTAAATGCCCTTGTGGTTCAACAAATGTTGAAAAGGAAACCCCAGTAAAAAACTTGAAAACGGAAACTTTAGAACATATTTTTGAGTTGAAACGCTCTTTAAAACAAGTGGGTTATCAGCCAGTCATAGCACTTAAACGAACGGGTCATCTTGAAGAGAGATTACGATCTTTTCGAAAACAGTTTTTAATCCCAGGAAATCAGATCGATAAAATTTTCCTCGACACCAAAAAAATTGAAAATTTTACATTAACAGAGTTTCAGGAATATTCCTCTAAATTAAAACGATTATATCGTAGTGCAATGGGCCTTGACTCCTCTTTCACTGATCATCGTAATCTTTCTCTTCAACTTACACTTTTTCATAAACAGATCAAGAGTTTTTATCAAACAGTCCAGGATAAACTTCAGCCGATCCACGACCTGATTGAACAAATAGAGGATCAGTGTGATCAGTTTGATGAGATGACACGACATCTTGGACGGTGCTTTGATGTCTTTTTCTTCGTACCTGGTGAACTGGCTATTGGTTTTTTCTCAAATATTGAACTACAGAATAGTCGAATCAGGAAAACTACTATTGATTTAGTTATTACTACTGATAGAATTGTTTTGCTCCGCAAAAAAAGAAACAAGGTAATCGGCCAGAAAATCATTGTATATGATGAATTCCCACCAGAAGATCTAATTGATGTTCAAAAAACGACTGCAGGGTTTCTGAAACGTGATAAACTTCTGATAACAACCATTAAACATGATTATGAATTGCGTGCTGATTTTCAAACACTGATGCAAATATTTGATGCCCTTCAATTAAGCTATTACGGACGTCCAAGTGATATCTATGTTCATGAACCCTTTCGTGATTGGTCTTCGGAAATCTATCAGGAAAAAATTCTTTCTGCTCTTAATTTCCAAAAAAATGTATTTGGAAACACAAAAGGATCCACTGAATCACATGTAGACCAAGAGAAGGAACCAGACTTCGTTACAGGTGTTCTTGATGATCGTCTTCGCGATCTCCGCTTACGCAAACTAGCGAATGAAAAGACATTGCAAGAACTTAAGGAAGGACGGAGAAAAGTATCCAGTCGAGATTACTTCGAATTGCTCAAACAATTTGAATTAGAGTTAGCGAAAATAAATGAAGCTATTACAGAACTTTTAGTTCGGACAGGAAAAACTAACCTCTTAGATCGAATTTAATCCCAGAGAATAGTAAAAAAAAACCCTGTTATAATATTTTAGAGATTACTTAATTCTCGCCGAAAATCTGAAAGCCATCTTGCAGCCTGCAACTCTAATTTTCGTAACTCATCTTGTTTTAAGAGTTGGCCTGGTTTTTGCCTATCCATCCACCTTATCCATTGATCAATATCTCTTGTTACCCAATGATCAGTTCCATATACACGAGCGTTTGTCAGAATCGCATAAAGTTCATCTAAATAGGGTAGGATCCGATCTACAGTAGCAATTGCTTCTAAACGAAGAAGGTCGAGTAATTCAATAGCATTAGCTACAAATTCGGCCGCAATACTAGGAAGTTTTTTAATTTGACTATAATCAATGCGATTTCGGGGAGTATCATCCGTTCCTTCTGTTTTTCGAAGCTTTTCTAAACCAAAGGGAAATAATTGATCAATCTGTTCTGTACGAATGAAGTCATCCAAATCAAAATGATAGTTTTCTAACTTTCCTCGAATCGCAACAATCGTTGTTAAGAGATTTTTATGTTGTTTGTGGAAAATATTTGGATCTAATTCACCTTGTTCATAGGTTCGGGATAATAAGTCAAGGGTACCAATAATGGCATATAAATGCCCTTCTAGGTCCCAGCGTTTCGCTAAATTTGGAGGAAAAGTCATGAATCTCATCCTATCCCAAAAATTCTAATTGTTTTCGAATTGTATAGAGTTCTTTTGTATATTTTTTGTATAAACGTGAATATTCAAAAATAGAAATCTCCCCAGCCGCATAGCGATCTTCAAGTGATGCTAATAGATCAGAAATGGCAATACGTTCTGATTCGAGGTTGTCATGAGTTGAAAGACGCGCACGTTCCTCGCTCCGTGGAGGTTGTACTTGAACCATTTGCTTCGCACGAAGATGAGCTAATTCTTCATCTTTTTCTTGAATTTGCTGGCTTAAAGAAGATACTTCCGTTCTTAAGGCTGTTGTTTCTGCAGAAGTCGTCTGACTTACAACAGTTGGAGGCGTTTCGGTTAATCGCGCAACGGTATCGCGAACTGATTTAGCAGCTTCACCTCGAGGAGTAGGAGGTACTCTAGACATGAGATTTTTTAATGCTATAATCACCTGGTAGAGATGAAACTCCGCGCGCCAATTATCTAAGATTCGTAACTGAACAAATCCATCTTCATCGACGTTAGGGTGGTCCATCCAGCCTACAGCTGTTACGACTGGGGGGACATTAGGAAAGTATTCAGGAAGAAAGATCTCGAAGGTAAACATGTTCCGCCCCCGGTTGGTTGTATACGTCAATGTTCCTTGCCATCTTGCTAGGGATTCTTCTACAGGATTAAAACCAGAGGCTGCTGAATTAGAATACACCAATTGCGCCTCTCGGGCTAAAATAAAATCTCTGTCCATATTTTTGGCTCCTATTTTTTATTCAGAGGCTTTTACATTTATGTGAATATATTTAACCTAGATAAGTGTTTCTTTCGGATCGGGTAAACCTATTTGAAACCTCTTAAAAAAGCCTCACAATTAGGAACATTAAAAAGATGCTTATCAAGTTAGTAAGCGTTTTATTCCTTTTTTCGGTCCTAATAATCTATATTAAGTTAAAAATCACCGATTTTCATCTAAAAGCTTAAGACCGGCCTTTGAAATTCCAAAACACTATTATTTTCCAACCTATTTAACTTTTTTCCTTGGAGAGATTTTAGTTTGGGATATATTCTTAAAATTTTCCTCCAGATATTTTTACGGAAGACATAAAGTCTACGATAGAGTCTCCCAACAGCTCAAAGGCTTGGTCAATATTTTGGCCTGTTTTCGCACTTGTAGAGAGAAAATAAATCTTAAATCCACGATATTGTTTAGAGATTTGTGATAATCGAGATACAAAAGCTTGTACCTTCTCTTTAGACACACAAGACAGACCAGCTGCGCATAAGTCTGTTTTATTTCCTAAGACAATTAACGGAACAGGACCGCGTCCGTTATTTCGCCATAGTTCATTCATCCATTTCACTATATTTTGGAAGCTCTCGGGCCGAGTCATGTCAAAAACAACTAGGGCGCCCACAGCGCTCATGTAATAGATTTTACGAACATTACTAAAGCGGGGTTGTCCTGCTAGATCCCAAATTAAATATTTAATCTGCTTACCTCCAGTGTATACTATATCAGATGTCTTAGCAGCTAGATCGGCACCGATCGTCATTTGATATGAGCTGTCGAACCCCTCACCCAGGTAGCGTTTTCGGATGGATGTCTTGCCCACTGCACCATCCCCAATCAAGATAACTTTCAATGTATGATGTTCTTGAATGAGGGTGGCTTTAGCTGACGCGATAGCACGATCAACTGCTGCCCTCAAATTTGGATTGCTTTGAAGATTTCTATTTGGATGTTGCTTTAAAATTTGGCCGATTTGAAGAGCTAGTGTACTGATCTTATCTCTGGGGATATGTTTAGAAGTAACAATTGTAATAATGAAGATATCTTCAACCACGAAGAAATGGATGGTTTGAGATTCAAGGGTTAGAACTTCTAATAATTCTCCTAGTTTATGCTGAACGAAGTTTTTTATTGCGTTTAATATGAAACTTAGAGATTCTTGATAATTGATTCTTTCAGAAAGCGGATAATCAAACAATGGATGGCCAGTGATCATGAAACAGGAAATTAGGTAGATTTCATCTGTTTTCTCCGCCCTCTCTAAGCCAAATTGTTTAAATTCGTCAATATAATCCGTATCGGTTTTTTCAGCGCGAGAATATGCATCTTCCAAGATATTTAAGTAATCACTCCGTCCAGATAACGCTTCTTCAAGATCTACCTTAACTTTAAGGGAAAACTCCTCCATTTCATCAGATCTAGTCTCATCGATAACCTTGCCTTCAAGTGATTTTCGTTCTTTTTCTTTTTTTTCTTGGAAAGAAGGGTTATTATCTTCCATATGAATAACAGGCTCCGATATTTACTCAATAAAGACATAGCTTGTTAATTCTTTGCCAATAAAGATAAGGCATTTCATCCTCTAAAAGCCTTTATCTTTTGGTCTACAATCATGATGTCCTTAGTTATCTAATCTTGAAAGAGAAAGCTAATATTTTAATAAGAAAAATGTTTTTTCTATTTTCGCTTAGATCCTGAAACTATTCCTGGAAGGATAAAAGATGGGTGAATTATTAGGGCCTTTAGATGATCAGATAATAATATTATTGCAGACACTTAGCGCATTCTTTGACCTTTTTTTCAGATCTATCACACTCTTTGGTGATAAGCTCTTTATTGTAGGTATAATACTATTATTCTTTCTTTGTATAGATAAGAAATTAGCAATCCGTTTGACTTTTTTATTAGCTTTCAACGCGTTCATTACTTATGCAATGAAAGGTTTTTTCGGTCTCAAAAGGCCATATCTTGTCAATCAAAGTGAAATATCTGGGATTCCTGACATGTTAGGCCAACTTCCAGACGATTATACATTTCCAAGTGGTCATTCTTCAGCTGCAGGAGCTTTCTGGACCTTTTTAACAACACAATGGCGTAAACCTGGCTTTTGGATAATAGGTATTTTTATGATCATATCTATAGCTATTTCGCGTTGTTATCTAGGTGTACATTGGCCAACTGACGTAATCATTGGAACCTTTCTTGGAATCGCAATTTCGTTACTATTTGTTTATTTTTTACCAAAACTGGAAGAATTCATTGAAGAAACTTCTTCAGTTATTATTCTGCTGATTGCAATTATTCTTCCTATATTGGGACTTGCAATATCATACACACTTACAATTGGCGCGGGTAATCAAGTAGAACCTAGTGATCCCAGTCCCTGGGTCGGTATTTTCATAGGGATGACACTCGGTTATTTACTAGAACATCGGTATGTTAAGTTAAGAGTGAAAGAGTTTAGATCTAATAAAAAAGTACTTGCTTATCGAGCCACTCTCAGTCTTATTATTATCTTTACTATATACTTTGCTTCAAAAGCCATTTTTGAAATGTTCTTTGAAGGATTTCCACTAGCTCAAATCGCCCGACTCTGCAGATATGCAATTTTAGCGTTTGTTGGGATCTTTTGTATTCCCTGGTTGTTTGTCTTTATTGAACAGAAACTCTCATTGGAGCCAACCATTACTGCAGAATAATATAATGACTCCAATTTTTCACCTTGATGGAATTCTTTAATGTCTCCTAGGGATATTCCTCAAAAAAAGTATTAGTTATAGATAAACTATTTTTAAAAGACGCTAGAAACTGTTCAAAGTATTCAAAAGGAATTAGATTCCAAAAGAAAATAGTTAAGAATAGCTGTGAGAAAAATAATTTAAGCGTAAAAAAGCACGAAGATATTACTCTTTCGAGAGAGGAAAAGAATGTCTGAGTCTGAATCCCTTATTTGTCCCAATTGTAGTGAAAGGAGTCCTGCAGGCTATATTCTATGCCCATATTGTGGCTTTGATTTAACAAAAATTGTACGAGCAAGAGAGCGAGTACGAGTCACTTTTAAAGAAAAACTTTCGCGGATTTGGCGGAGTCTCTTTGACCCGAGAGAAAGTAAGCGCCTCTTTCACGAGATTGGGGTTAATCCTGATCGCACTGGCGCAATACTTGTTTTATATCTTCTTTCGGCAGCTTTTGGTATGCGAGTGGGTGCGTTAAATTTTAAAGCTGGTACTTCTTGGTATGACTTGCATTTTATTTATTACTTCATTGCTCCATGGCTTGTTGCATTTGCTTTTATCATCTTAGCGATATTTGGGTGGATTGTTAGTAGTATTATCGTTTGGTTAATTGCAAAAGTTCTTGGTGGTAAAGCAACTTTTAGAGATACTATGGGAATAGTTGGCTATTCATTAGGACCTCTTATTACTGCATCAATTATTGTAAATATTTTAATTACTGTACTTGGGCCGACAATAGGGACTATCGGTACTTCGACATGGGAGAGCTTCAGATGGTTTGATTTCATCTATATTCCCTTTCTTGGGCTAGCGGCCTTTCATTGCGGAAATGGCATTCGTACGGCCCATTTACTCAATGATTATTATTCGTATGGCATTAGTGGCGGGGTCACTCTTTTCTATATCCTAGCTTTTCTGCTTCCAGTCTTTGGAATAAGTCTCTTTCCCTTTTAGCCTTTCTAGCTTTTACAAGAACATCAATCAAGAACAATCTCGAATTTCAGGGGATTAGATAAAGTGGGGTCTACAACCCGGAAAATCGATCCTGACTGAAAAATATTTCCAATTTTCTCATTAGAAATGGTCAGCTTCTGGGTTTGAAATAGTAACGCCATTTCAGACCCCAAATTGAATGAGTATTGTAATTGAACCACAAAGTCTTTTAGTTGTTGATCAGCAGGAGAATGAATAGGAATTGCTTGGAGTAGATAACGTGGTGAACATACAATGCAATCTTCCCGACGTTCAAGAGGAACAGAAGTAAATATCCCTGCTTCTCCATCCCAAAACAGATAATCTGCAGAGGGGGTTAACCCAAGAATAATTTTTAGGGTTTCTTGAGCCATAAGACCGCCAATGACAAAAGCAACACTAGAAACATACGGAATTACTTCTTCCTCGGTTTCATCAGGTCGACCTTCTTTTCTAACTTCCCCAAAGGGTGTACAGGCTTTTTGAAGCTCCTCCTCAGGAATTAACGACTGACATTCCAAGCACGGGCTTTCTTGAGGAATAACTACCTGAAGATTTCCAAGAAAACTAAACATTCCACCAGATACTAATGGAATGTTTGCACCTACCGCAAAAGAATTGACCCAACGCCGTGCTTGAAATGTGTCAAGACCATCAAGGATAACAGTAGAAGTTTCTAGAACATGACGTGGAGCGTTTTCGATCGGCATAAACAATTCATTGACATCAATCTCTGGGTTAAGTTCTCGGAGTACTTGTGCACAGACTTTAACTTTAGGTTTTCCTATGTCTGTTGCCCGAAAAAATAGTTGCCTATTCAGATTGCTTAGTTCAATAGTATCAAGGTCAACTAGAATGAGTGTTCCTACTCCTGCCATAGCTAACGAGGCAGCAGCAACACCCCCCAATGCTCCGAGACCGATTAATGTCACAGTACTTTGCTGGATTTTATTCTGATCCCAATGTTTAATCAGAAGCTGTCGGTTATACCGATCACTCATATTGTGATCCCAACCACCATCTCAGCTTAAGAATTTAAAAATACTTCACT
>CAZALJ010000025.1:0-12314 GCA_964485715.1 uncultured archaeon | reverse complement strand
GTGACCTAATAACTTCCTCTGAACCGTAAATAACACTAATGCAAAGGTTTTTTTATTTGAAAAGAACGAGGAAACTATATTATAACTTTTACATGAAGAAAAGAGATAGATTCAGCGAAATATTCACATCCGCAGGTGACTGTAGGGTTGATTGATAACGAAAGAGAAGTTTTAATAGGTAATCTCCTTGAAACTCAGACTATAGGGAAGGTATCGAAGCGAAATAAAGGGTTTATATCAATGCCAAGTAACCAACCCGTGACTGAAGCGGCAAAATTGATGTCAGAGAATCAGGTTGGTTCTATTATTATTAAAAATAATCAAATCGAAGGAATAATCACGAAAGGCGACATTATTAATCGTGTTGTAGGGCGTGCATTAGATCCAGGAATTGTATTAGTTGATGACGTCATGAGTAAACCTGTCTCTTATGTCTCTACAGAAGAAACCTTAGAGAATACAATGTTAATAATGAGCCGAGAAAATATTGAACGGATTTTAGTAGTAAAAGATAATGATCTTTCTCAACCGTTGGGAATTGTTTCAACGAATGATATTCTTAAATTTGCACCAGGATTACTTCGAATTCATAGGGAACGTCTTCTCATAGAAACTATCTCTAAAAATCTCCCTGATGATAATAACCGAGCTTCTATTAGCTTTGAGGGTTTTTGTGACGACTGTGGTAATTATTCAAATGGCCTCAAAACTGCAAACGGCTATACATTGTGTCCAGCATGTATGGGGTCACGCCCAGGAGAATACCAATCCTCTCACGATGATATCTTGTGAGCATCCTCACACTCAATCAATGAAGCTTCCTTAGTCAAATTTCCTATATTTCGAATGACCTTTCTCCTTCAATGTTCCATATTCCACCTTTACAATCACAGAATCGTGCGGAATCGCTTGAACAAAATAATTTAGGTCGATTCCCTGAATTTTGGCAGTTTCTTCAGGGGAACTTGCTTTTTCAATAAAAATGCGATGAATTTGTTTTGCTATCTTACCTTTTGATACAGAACCCGGTTTAATAACTATAGTAATCGGACTCTGTGACCTAATAACTTCCTCTGAACCGTAAATAACCCTTGCATTAAATTCCTCAATTTGAACTCCGATTGCTAAAGCCATTTCTACACCTCTAATGTAAGTCCGTGTGCCCCGAATTATTATTCCTCCCTTGGGAATATATTCACCACTTGGTGCAGTGAAACTTGCCGCAGTCGCGGGTACATAATAGACGTCCACAGCTCCATACCCAGCTTTCCAACCACTTGAAAAAGTAGCTGCTAGAAGCGCAGCAGTGGCAATATCTTGGCCTGTGACATCTCTTTGGCTGTCATCACGGATTAAAATGGTATACGGGGCTCCATGTAGCTCCGCATGAAAGAAAAGATCATTTTCCTTCATTCGTCGCTTCACAATTTCTTCATTACTAGAAATGTCTTTTCCGCTAATGATTAGAAATCCATTCTGTGTTTTTGTCCAATGATATTTCTCATACCATCTTCTTTTTCTTCGTTTCAATAAAAAACTTTCTACTATCTTCTGTTCTGACATATTTTTTGATAGAAGATCAATTTTTCTTTCAGTTTCAAGTATAGCCTCTTTGCCAGGTTTAATTTTCCGAGCAGCTTTTTTAGCAAGCTGATAATACTCGTTTGCAATCTCACTTGCGGATTTTCGGAAGTCTACTTCGATTATTTCAGAGTCAAGATTGAGACGAATAATACCTCGTTCTGGATAAATTTTCTCAAGAATTTTTGCTGAAGGCATTCCTTGTTCCTTAGCATGTACTAATTTATTCTGAATTTCAATCCAGTCAATGTTTTTCTTACGAGCAGTTACAATTGTTGACAACAATTCATCTATTTCGTTTAATTGAAGATAAATCTTGTCTCCCAGCTCCTTGTATTGTTTTTTCTTCCTTTTAAAGTCCTCAACAGTTTGTTTCTGTGCCTCTAAAACCTTGAGAAGCTTTTTTCTCTTCCTATTAACCTGTTTAAGTTTCACAGATGCTTTAGGAGTTATATTCGAGTAATAGAAATCTAATGCTAAAGAAAAACTATCGAAATATTTTACTTCTTCAGAAATTGTTTTAAGGCTAATAGGCTGAAAAGATAGGGGATTTCCATTTGAATCTAATGCTACTGAAGGTTTAAATTCTTTTAGATCTTGCTTAATTTCCTTAATGGCGTATAAGATTTGATTAATCTCTTCATCACGAATTCCGTTATTTTTCTTATTTTTGGGGATGTTAGCTCGTTCTAGCACTTCCTCCATTAACCCTCCTCCTCCCCCAGCTTTTTTAGCTAATGTTCTTACAATTTCCTCTTTTTCAACCTCTATTGCTGAAACAATCTGCCTTATTTCCTCATATTTCATATCTAAAATTGATTTTCCCCGACTAGGTGGAAGTTCAAAATCTTTCCCCGGTAACAAATCACGATGACGCATCTTTTTATACCAAAGCGCAGAGATTACTCTGTTTTGATCACCAACAACAACAAAATTTGGACGGTTTCCAAATATCTCAATATAAACTCGATATTGTTGTTTCCCTCTCAAGGTTATTTCAACTATTCGATCAAAATCAATTTGACGAATTCCAATTATTTCAGTTCCTTTAAGGTGACTTCGTAACCCCATAATCTTGTCAGAAGGCCGTTCGGGAATTTGATATTTCAATTCGGTTAAATGTAATCTTATTCCAGGCTCGATTAGAAGAAATGGGTTCTTGTACAGGCCCTTTCCTCTTAATTTGAAAAGAAAGAAAGTCTCCGCTTTATCACGATAGATATTATCGACTCGGTAGCCTACTATTCTTTGTAGTTCCTTTGAAATGGCATAAATATCTAAACTAGACATTTTCCTCATGCCTTACATACAGCTCCTTTCTTAATTGGATCGACGCCCCCTGATAGAATCCGATACATCAAGTATTTAGCCAATCTAGGTATATTTATTAATGATCGTAATCAGAGGCTTATGTGATTGTTAATAAAAATAGCACTGAAAAAATAAAAAATGAATTAATCAGTAGATAAGAATAGCAATTAATTCGCAACAAGTCAACCAAACGCTAAAAAAGATCCTAGTGACGAAATGGATGAATTTTTATGTCAACGACGAGAAATAAAACCCAAACTACAAATCCTTTAATCAATACCGTTCTTGTAATTTCTGTAGGTTTATCGGCTCTAGAAATATCGCAGTTAATACTTGATCGTAGTAATGCAGCCTCTTTAACCACGTTAGATTTCAATGCTGTTCTTGTGAGTATGTTTGAAGGCATGTTCCTCTCTGTCGATACTTTAGTGTCCTTTATGGCTGTGCTAGTAGCTTGGATACTTTCAGGTATGGTTGCGGGCGTTAGGGCGAAAAATGGCTTCTGGGGTGCTGTGGCAGGGTTCTTTGGAACAATAATTGGAGCAGGGTTTTTAGCGCTCTTAAATATGGACTCATTACAAGATACAACTTCATTATCCCCTTTTGCTTTGGGAACCGTTGCGTGTATATTAGCAACTTGCGTAGCTGCTTATGCAACGGGTAGTGCCACTAAAGTAAAGGCAATATCAGCAAAACCAATGCCAACAAGAAAAGCTTGGGCCGCCTCAAAATCAAAGGAAATATGGACTTGCAATAGATGTGGTACTAGCATTCCCCCAGGTGCTTTCTCATGCCCGACATGTGGTGAACCAGTGATTGAGTGAAAAAGTAACTTCTTATTGACAGAAAAAAAGGAAAAAAAAAGGGATTTGTGCATTTCAGGCAAAAATGCATTATAAAATCCTTTTTTGACGTAAATCTTCAAGCTGACTTGATCTTTGATCAATTTCGGAAAATAGTTTTGTCAACACCTCATTTAGCTCAAAAAATTTCTTGTTCTCAACAACTGAATAGAGGTTATTACCGACTGACCCAAGTTCATTAGAATGGAGTGATTTAAAAGCATTCCGTACTATTGGTTCCATTTGTTTAAGGATTCCAACGAGATTTCGTGACAGCTGAGTTGCTTGCTCTGGTAGATTGCTCTCTATGATTTCAATCCCATTCAGGTCTGTTAGCAAATCTGAAAGATCCCAATATTGTTCTTTTAGTTCTTCCAGAAGAACACCAATTCTCTTGAATCGATGTTTTTTTTCATCCATACTATCAGATCTGTCAATAGAGGTCTTCAAGTAGGAAGCATGTGCCCTTAATTCCTCATAAAAATCTGAGATAACGGCACAGTGCTTTTTCATTTCACGTACCAATCGATTTATCTCGGAAGCAATAGAAGTAGATGTGCGAAATTCGGTGTTGTCCAATTCTTAAGATCTCCTTTCGTTTTAGCCAAAAATAACTGGGCAGAGGAAAGAACGGTATATTATAACAAGTATATTGAACGTAACTTTTTTTGTCACTAAAACACCGTAAGATTGCAATTATGCCTGATCATTTTCTGAATAAAAAGCTTTTCGCAATCAATAGAAATGATGTTACTTAGAAATATCTGACTGTTGAATTTCTCTATTAAAACTCTCGAAACTTTTCACGGTGAAGAATTTCTCCCTTTAAATTTTGTTTCATCAATTCCTTAATTTCATTAGTTTTTTGATAGTTTCCTAAGAGATAAGCGAGTTTAATATAAGCTGTCTCGGGGAGGATGTTAAAAACAGGAATAACACCAGCTCTCTGGAGTCGTCTTCCGCTTTCATAAACCGACATGCCTGTAAAACCATGTAAGCATTGAGAGGTCATAGCAATTATCATCTCATTACTCATTGCTTTTTTTACTGTTGGAATTAGATTAGATGAAATGTGCCCTAGACCTGTTCCTGCAAGGACAACTCCCTTATATCCTGCATCAATATGATACTCTAAAACCCCTGGTTTGATACCTGGATAATGGTAGATTAAACCGACCATTTTTTCAAATTTCTTACAGATTGTAAATTTCTCTTTCTTTTTTTCAACTTTTGAGAGATTTTCGTCTTTAGAAAAATATTCAATTTTTTTGCTATCAATTCTACCCAAAGGACTCTCTCCAATTGTTCTAAACGTGTCTCTCCTACTACTATGCATTTTACGGACTCGTGTACCCCTATGAATAGCACATGAAGTATCTGATGATTCTTCATGCATGATAACCACCACTTCCTTTTTAGCTTGAGGTGATGTTGCATAGAAAACAGAGTTATACAAATTGAAGAAGGAGTCAGATGAGGGACGGTCAGAAGACCGTTGTGAACCAGTTAATACTATAGGAATTGGAGGGTTTGTGATTGCAAATGAAAGGGCTGCTGCTGTAAATGCCATTGTATCTGTACCATGTGTCAGAACAATCCCTTGGGGCTTTTTGTTTTTGATAAAGGTTTCAATTGCTGTTAAAATTGTAGTATAGTGCTCAAAATTAATATTTTCAGATAAAATATCAAACAGAAGTTGAGTTTCTACTCGAGCTAGGTCTGCTATTTCAGGAAACGAGGAAAGAAGCTCCTCTGGAGTCAACGCAGGAAAAGTTCCTCCTGTTCGATAATCCAGACGTGAGGCAATCGTTCCTCCACAACCTAAAATAGGAATGAAAGGTAAATCAGGTTTTTGAGCTATCACAGATTCAGGAATTCGGTACTCACCCCTTTTATGGCTGACTTTTTTGACAGAAAGAATATCCTCAAAGTTGAATCCAATATTGTAACCAGTCTGTAATTTTATACTAATATATTTTGAATCAACCAATTCACTCCTTGGAAGAATTACTCCCTTCAAAGTGGAAGTACCCTTTTTTATCTCAATTTCGTCCCAAACTTCTAATCCTTGATTTTTCAACCAATCTAAAGCTGAACCTTTGTATCCAAGATATCTTTCCTCTGGCAACTTGATTATCTCCTCATTTCTTTTGTGAAACTTGTTCTTTCAAGTACCTCCGTAATGTTTCACTTACTAATTTCCCATCTATTTTTCCACGGGCTTTTTTCATCACTAATCCCATTAATGGAGAAAAAGCATTTATCCCACGTTCCTTAACAAGGTTTTGAGACTTCTCTAAGACACCAATAATTAAATGATCCAATTCTTGTCGAGACATCCCACCACCATATTCACTCATTATTTCACTCAATGATTTTGCAGGTTCTTTCCCTATTTGAATTAGAATATCAGGAATTGCCTCCTTAGCAAACTTATTCGATTTTAATGCCTCAAAGATTTCTAATAAGTGAATATCTGTTATGTTATCGATGTTAACCCCCTCTCTCGAGATTGCGGTCAAAGTTTGTGTTAAAGTTGTGATAACTACCTTGAGAGGAGCCTCTTTTTCTATTAGCTCTTCAAAAATGTCAGCTTTATTTTCATACATAAGATCTTCAGCTAGACTTCTAGAAATGGAATGTTGTTTACTCATCCGTTGAATACGATCCCAAAAAGGTTCAGGAAGATTTTTTTCTAGCATCTTAACTCGTCTTGAGTCAATCTCAATTGGTGGAAGATCTGTATCAGGATATAACCTACTTCTACCATGCAAATCCCTTGTAAAAGTAGAGATGCCTTCAGCATCTACATGTCTTGTCTCTTGAGGAACTCCATTAAATGCAACAAGAAGTCTTTCGTGCACAAATGAAAGCGCCCGTCGTGCCTCTTCTTTATTTCCAACAATTATAATAAAAGCAGATGTCTTTTTCTGACATTTTTGCGATATTTCTAGGACTTCCTTTTTAGAAAAGTTGTACTTCTTTAAATCTTCGTCACTATGGATTATTCCCTTTAAATTTGTAAAAGATCTTACACGATCAGAGAGTTCTGTTCCGAATCGGTTATTTGGCTGCAATTCACGACCTAGTAATCCCTGAAATCCAGCAATAGGAAGCATAAATACCCTTTCTTTCCGTTTTAAGGCAGATTGAATTATTTGGGATGAACTCTTTTGAAAAGGATCTGTTATATCCAAAATGTGTAAAGGAATGTCTTTGGGACGAATACCTCGTTCTTGAAGTTCTTTTTTGATAGCTATCAATTCTTGTTGCCGATGGATCTCGATATCAATAGCAATAGGGATCAATTGTAGCAGTTGTATCCCCTTTAGCTCAACGCGATTTCCTTCTGTTATACTTACAGAGACATCCTGCCTAAGCGCGCCCAAACCTCTCCTAACTATAGCTGACGATTTGACAAACATTCCTAATGTGCGGGCTGCAGAGACTACTTCTGAGGGAGAATATAAATTATGATGTGTCACGATTTCAATCAACGGTATTCCAAAGCGATCTAACTTGAAAAAGATATTTTTATCCTTGGTCCGATCATTATCCTTACGGGCAGCATCTTCTTCAATATAAACCCATGTAATAGGCACTTTTTTTTCATCAGACATCGAAGGATCTTTTCTCAGTGATATATACCCGCTGTATCCAATAAGAGCTGTTCTTTGAAAGCCACAGGGAACGGACCCATCTAAATAGTTCTTCCTACAAACATGTGTTTCTTCAACAATGTTACAGTTCATCATCTTTGCTAACTTTACACAATCATAAAGAGCTTCGTCATTGATTGGAAAGGGTGGTGTTTCATCTAATTCATATGTACATACACTATCAAAAACTTCGTAAAAAATGGTATGATTTTTCTTAAACTCAACTAGCAATGCTGGGTCATACACTCCCATTTCACCCAATACAGGACGAAATTTTCGTTGAACAATTGCTTGTGGATTTTCATTTGTTAAGGTTGCTGGACACTGACAAAATAATTTTTTTTCTGCAGAGAGCTGTGCGTGAATCTCAATCCCTGCTTTGAAACCCAAGCTTTTATAATCGTGTACATTTCTATTCAATGTGTGTTTCATCCTATTGATTATTAAGATCAGGATAAAGATCGAGTACTTCCACTATACTTTATGACAATGATTTAATAATGATCAAGGGACTAACCTGTCCTCAAGCACAAAAAGGAGCTCTTATCACAGTACCTAGTGGTGTTTTCAAGACAATTTCTGACACATAATGATTTATTTATATCTGATTTCTGCTCCTGTGAGAAGGTAATGTTGTAAATAGTTCTTGAATTTTCCTCTGTTTCCTAGATTTATTTAACTAGAAGCTTTATTATTGACTATTATTGAGAGTAATTATATGGAAGCATTAATCCTCACAGCAGGCAAAGGAACTCGTCTTTATCCCCTAAATACTATCCCTAAACCGCTTATACCAATTGCAGGGCGACCTCTAATATGTCATATTCTAGATTCACTGAAAAATCATGTGGATCGGGTTATCATTGTTATTGGTCATAATGCTGACCTAGTTAAAGAAATTATTAGTAAAATAGACTATCCATTTGAGATAAGCTGGGTTATTCAGGGTGAACAACGAGGGACAGGACATGCAGTGAAAATATGTGAGCAATATATTGACACTGACCCTTTTTTCATGATGTATGGCGACATTTTTACTAGCTATCGTACTATCAAGGATATTATTACCTTGGGTCAGTCAAGTGATCTTTCAGGAGGAATTTTTTCAACGAAAGAAGTGAGTAATCCAGAAAAATATGGATGTCTTGTAATAGAAAGAGATGTTTTAGTCAAAATCCTAGAAAAAGACCCCCAACCACCAAGTAATTATATCAATGCAGGAATAATGGTTTTACCGTTATCTATTTTTGATAGCTTAGCACGCACTTCTGAAACTAGACGAGGGGAGATAGAAATAACAGAAGCTATTAATCATCTAAGCAAGAATGGAGTACGTTTTTCATTATATTACATTAAAGATCACTGGATTGATATTGGTTATCCGTGGAATTTGTTGACCGCAAATGAAATTGGAATGCATCAAACAATTTTCCCTGTGAAACCATCTCCTCCCCCAGGTGTAACGATTGAAGGTTCCGTAAAACTAGCGGATAATGTAACTCTCAGACCAGGTACTTTTATCAATGGCCCAGTTATTATTGATGATAATGTTGTTGTAGGACCCAATTGTTTTCTCCGGCCAGGTACATATTTAGGGAAAAATGTTCGAATTGGATATGCTGTTGAGATTAAGAATAGTATAATTCTTGATGAAACTACGATTGGCCATCTTTCGTATGTGGGAGACTCCATTATTGGAAGACATTGTAATTTTGGCGCTGGAACTAATATAGCTAACCTAAGATTTGATAACAAAGTCATTAATATGACAATTCAAGGTGAGCGAATGTCTACGGACAGGAGGAAACTTGGTGTTTTCATGGGAGATAATGTCAAAATAGGTATTAATGTCTCTTTGATGCCTGGAGTCACTATTGGAGAAAACTCCCAAATTGGTGCTCATACCTTGGTTAACCTAGATATTCCCCCCAACACCCTATTTTATTATGACTCGAAGCAAAAACTAGTCCAAAAATCTCTCCAGTAATTCAAGGTACGAACGACTATGAGAAGGACTCGTCTAAAAGAAATGAATGCCATTCGAAAACCGACTCGTGATGTACAATGGCGTATTGGGTTAGTGTATCCAAACTCATATTCGATAGGAATGTCAGGATTAACAGTTAAATTGTTATATCATCTCTTGAATCAGCACCAAAATATATTTACTGAGCGTATCTTCTTTTCAGCAGACATTCCTGGGCCTCCAAAATCAATTGAAACTGGAAAGATTTTAGCTCAATTTGATCTTCTAGCTTTCACATTTCAGTTTGAACTTGATTATATTAATGCAATTAGAATGTTAATTCGATCTAGAATCCCCGTATATTCAAAAGACAGAACTTCAGCTCATCCCTTATTGTTAGCTGGGGGTCCTACAGTCACTACCAATCCTGAACCACTGCTTGACGTTTTTGATGTATTTTTCGTTGGTGAATTTGAATCAGTTGCCAGTATTTTCCTTGAGGCATTTATCTCAAGTAAACATGGTATTCTAGAAGAGACACTTTTATCTATCCCTGGTTTTTTTTCCCCTCAAGATCCTCTTTCTCAGGTCTCTCCATTAATAACATCTAATCTTGATGAGGTAAACTACCCCACGGCTCAAGTCCGACCAGTAAAATCTCGAAAAAAAACTGTATTAGATGGCTATTTTCTCCAAGTTTCAAGAGGGTGTGTCCACGGATGTCATTTTTGTTTAATTGGAAAGTTTTTTCGCCCGCAGAGAGAAAGATCACTTAGTATACTTAGAAATTTGATACATAACGGGGCTAAAGATACGAGAACAGACTTTTTTTCTCTCATTGGATCAAGCGTAGCTGACTATACTCAGATTAAAGAATTATTAGGGTATTTCATTGAGAAAAAATTCAGATTCACCCTTCCTAGTATCAGAATTGATTCAGGAATAGAAATACTCGATTTAATTAGGCAAACTGGACAAAGAAGTCTTAGTATTGCTCCAGAGTCGGCATCAGATGAAATTCGATTTAAAGTTGGAAAACGAATAAGCAACTCCCAAATTTATGATTTTATTCAAAAAGCTGACCACTACAAAATCCAAGAATTTAGACTTTACTTTATTCTAGGTTTAACATCTGATAGTGTCTCTGAATCGTATGAAATAGTGAATTTTGTTAACAACCTAACTGAATCTTATCCTTCTGTTAAATTCACAATTTCTGTAACCCCTTTGATTCCAAAACGTGGGACAAAACTGGAAAGCCAATGTGTTGATTACCAAGTAATTCATCAAGGATTCAATGTCTTGAAACAAAATTTGAAAAGCACTGTGCGATATAAATCATTCCCAACTAATTGGGCAGCAATTCAGGCTATTCTCTCAACTGGGGGGCGTGAAATAACTACGAAAATGGTTAATGTGGCCGATTTAGAAGGATCCTATCAGGTTTGGAGAAAAATCTTAAAGGAAGAACCAGGCAACTATTATTTAAACAATTATTGCAAGTAAAGATTGTATCTGTTAGAAGATTCAAATAAATAGCTAAAAGATAATATAATCATCATGGGGAACAAAAAATAAGTACCACTAATCACAAAAAGGAGCTAAAAATTAAATGGGCGTTTTAATAGGTATCGTAGGTAAACCATCGTCTGGTAAAACAACTTTTCTCAATGCTCTTTGTGGCACATCAGCTAAAACTGCGGACTATCCCTTCACCACAATTAATCCAAACCAAGGAGTAGGATTTGTTACTACTCCATGTGTTTGTGAAGAACTCGGGGTGACTTGTAATCCCCGAAATTCAGAATGTGTTGACAAAGTTCGCAAGATCCCCATCAAAATCATTGATGTAGCAGGGCTGGTTCCAGGGGCGTATGAAGGAAAAGGTATGGGAAATCAGTTTCTATCCGATCTTGCGCAAGCTGATATCCTCATTCATGTAGTAGATATTTCAGGATCTCTTAATGAGGAAGGAGAAACAGTTGATCCTGGTAGTCACGATCCAATGAAAGATGTAAGTTTTTTAGAGAATGAGATTGCTGCTTGGATACGTGGAATACTAAAAAAAGACTGGGATCGTGCTGTACGAAAAGCAGACACTGAAAAAAAGAATATAGTAGAATTTATTACCGATAAAATGACGGGATTGAAAATTACTAAGACAGATGTATTGAAGGCTATAAGTTCAGCTAATCTAGATACTTCCACGGTCAAAGAATGGAATGATGACGATTTACTTCGACTTTGTCACGAAATACGTAAAGCAGGTAAACCTATTATCATTGCAGCAAACAAAATTGATCGTCCTACAGCAAAAAGTAATTATGAACGTTTGAAAAAGGAATTCAGAGAAAAAATCATACCTACATCAGCTCTTACTGATATTGTTCTCCGAAATCTTGTTGATCAAAATAAAGTTGAATACATCTCTGCTAGCGGACGCTTGAATCCCACAGGCAGTATGTCACCAAAAGAAGAGTCCATTATCAATAAGATTCAAACTGAGATATTAGAACCTTATGGAACCACTGGAATCTTTGAAACGCTGAATAAAGCGGTTTTTAATATCATCCAACTGCAACCTATTTATCCTGTTGCAGACACAAGTCATTTCAGTGATAATGATGGGGTAGTTCTCCCTGATGTTTTTCTCGTTAAAAAAGGAACAACTATCAAGGAATTTGCAGGGATTGTCCATCAGGATCTCTTAAAAAACTTCATTCACGGTATCGATGCTCGTACGAATCGAAGAATTTCCGAAAAACACGAACTGCAATTTGGTGATGTGGTCAAAATTGTAGCTGCTGCATAGGTTTGCGTCAACCGTTCTGAAAGACTTACCCAAATAGGACAGCTAGGAACCAAGTATTCCAACCCGTCTTTGGAGCTGTTCTTCCTGATTCAGCAACGCGTGCCTGCTCAGATGCAGGTCTTACCGCCTCTCCACAGGCGTTT
>CAZALJ010000024.1:4177-12372 GCA_964485715.1 uncultured archaeon | reverse complement strand
GCCCTAAGATAAGTTTTCCTATAATTAATCTAGGATTCATTTCAGGGCTATTACGGAAAACAGGACAACCTCCAGCACATGTGCTACATTGATAACAAACTCTGGCAAGGGAGAGAATACGATCCAAAATATTTTTCATGTTTTCAGACAATTGTCTTATCTCCACAAGAATATCTATTTAATCGAAATTTGGAACATAGAAATCTTTTGCTCTTCGTTTTGTGACTATTTTTTCACTCAACAACCTTTTTCTTGCAATATTTTTCCGAATGGGCTCAAGAGAAACCTTAGCTGTTGTCTCAATTATACCATCATCCTCTGCTCTCTCAACAACTTCAAGTCCCTCTTCACTTCGAATAATTAAACTATTCCAGTTCTCTTCTGCTCCTACAGAACCCACACTAATATCTGCTAATTCTGCTGTGAAGTTTGTACAGAATTTGCAGGCTTCTGGCACGAGAGAATTAAATTCTTTGATAGGATACTGAAGAACTGTACCATCCTCTATAGTAATAACCAATTTCCCCTTATTGATATCCATCTTGCTAATTGTATCAATTGAAACCTTACTTTTTTCTTGAATCGCGTCCTTGAACTGTGGATAGGGAAAGTTCTCATAACAAAAAACACCAATCAGAAGAAGATGAGCAGTTTCTGCAGGCAGCTTATTTAGAAAATTGTATTGATATTTGCGAACTCCGGTAGTTTGACATCCTGTTCCCACAAAAAGTAAATTATGTTTTTCACGCAGAAGGTTACGTATTTGCTGGGAAAGAGGTAATCGAGAGTAGATAGTTCCAGTGGATAACAACAATTCTTCTGGCTTTGAAGCGAAGAAAGGGGTTGGAATCCAATTTTCTCCTTTCCTAGTTACAATTGCTCCAGCATATTTGGGGTCGGATAAATAACCTGAAAGAGTATAAGTCAGCAATGATGTTATGGTTCCTCCGTTCTGTGCTCTACTGAGAATCTCATTGTTTGTTGACCGAGCAGATAAAATTTTCTTAAACACTCCAAGATCTGGGTCAGATGCTTCTTCTCCAAAGATAGCTAATTCATACTCTTTTTTGGAGAATGAGGTCATTGGACAATTATCATAGCAGCAACCTAGAGTTCCACAAGTTTTCGCACCATTGGTTATTACACAGGATGTACCTTCCTTTAAAGAGGGTAAATCCTTATATTCTATCTTTTCACAAATTAGTCCGCATGATCCGCATAAGCTACAAAGTCCTGAGTCAATAACCAATTTCTTTAAGTTCAAAAAACTTGGACTTTCTTCGATTAGTGGTGCAAACATTAGATATTACCTATTTTATTATTGAAACACTATTGATATTCTTCCCATATCTCAGGATATGGACGATCCAATCCTGCGAGTTTGACACCTGTAATTGCTGCAGCATCAATAGTTAGAGCCCTCAAATCTTCTTTTGAAAGATCTTTGATACTTTTATGCCCAGAAAGCATGGTGAATATCTTAATTTCATCCGTCATTGCCTTCAGGAAATTCGCTAGACGGAGACTTGTTTTCTTGGGTTCTAACCGAGCCCGAAGCTCTGGTTTGTTCGTCGTAATACCATACGGACAGTTACCTTGATGGCATGCCATACACGCTCTACATCCCATGGCAATTTCAGCAGCCGTACCAATTCCAACAGCGTCAGCACCAAGCGCTAATGCTTTGAAAGCGTCAGCACCATTACGAATGCCACCTAATGCAATAAGTTTGACTTTTCGGTAGAGACCCATATCCATTAGAGCCTGAACCGCAGGAGGAATGCAAGCAATTGTAGGAATTCCAGCATGTTGCGTGACACTCTCTGGAGATGCACCAGTTCCACCTGTCATTCCGTCAATAGATATAGCATCGACTCCTAATCCCGCAGCTATCTTTACGTCCTGATAAGGGCGACTCGGACCCAATTTTATTAGAATCGGTACTTTATAATCAGTAACATCTCTAATGATCTCTATCTGCGTTTTAAGATCTTCTGGGTTTACTGCATCATAATATCTTGGGGGAGAAAGTGCATCTGTACCAACAGGAATACCCCTCACCTTTGCAACTTCTTCTACAACTTTTTTCCCAAGGAGATGTCCACCCATTCCAGGTTTAGCACCTTGACCTATTTTGACTTCAATCGCATCAGCATTTTGTAAAAAATCAAGATTAACTCCCCAACGTCCAGTCGACCACTGTACTGCTAAATATCCACCAGTACTAGAGTGAGGATTACTTTTCCCAGAAGTCTTAAGTTCTTCTAATGTATTAAATCCATGTACAAGAGGAAATTCCTCTGGGATAGCTCCACCTTCACCTGTATTAGCAATAGTTCCCATTATATATGCTGCTTTCGCTAAAGCCATCTTTGCTTCTTTTGACAAAGCGCCAAAGGACATAGCACCAAAAACTATAGGGATATTTAGTTTAATAGGATACTCTGCTGTCTCTTCACCAATAATTACACTGACATCACAATCCTCACGATATTTATCCAGAGGAGGTGGAGAGGCCAATTGAGAGGGAACAATAACAAAATCATCAAAGTGCGGAATAATTCGAGCGGTTCCAAAACCCCTTAACAGATATTTACCAGTTTGAGCCTGATGATGAATATGTTCAACTGTTTGAAATGTCCAAAGAGATCGCGAGAAATATTCAGGTTCAGCAGGTTTGATGTGAGTTGCATTATTTGGACAGAACTCCATGCAGATTCTACAACCAACACATGCCATATCATTACCAATTCGAACCCTATTTTCATCATTTTTTTCATAGACTCCATGTGGACATACTTCTACACATGTACCACAATGAGTACATCTCATATAATCAATATTTACGCAATATGCTCCAAGAATCGTCAAGATCTCTTACCTTCGACATATTTTTAACTTTTTTTGGAATAGAATGGCTTATCGGTCTCTGCAATGATTTTTGTAAAATCTTCTGGTTTTACTTCGATTTTATAGGTAGAAAAGAATTGTTGAAGAAAATCTATATCATCAGATGAAAGATCTTCAATTTTAGTATTGTTTCCAAGACTTTTCCAGTTACCTCTGATGAAAATTCGACCAGAAATTAGGAAGTTACCGACTCTTTCACCAGCGTCTCCTAATAAAATAATATTCCCTGCAAGCATATAAGTTCCAAGATCATTTCCTGTATCCTTTTCTACAAGAATTGTAGCACCTTTATTCATTGTTCCCAGAAAATCTCCACAAGTTCCAGTAATGATTACTTTTCCCCCATAGCAATAAGGGGCTGCGCAATAACCAGCATTACCTTTGACAATAATTTCTCCGTTAGTCATGTTGTCCCCAACGAATCTCCCAACATTTCCTTCGATGATTAACTGGGCGCCCGAATTCAACGTACCAACGTAATCACCAACAGAACCCTTAATAATAATTTTTCCTCGCCTTAATCCCGAGGCAATACCATCTAAATGATCACAATTAGTAACAGTGACAAATTCATTCTCTTTAAGTATACTCTTAATTTCTTGACTAATATTTTTTAATTCAAACCCGATTTCAGTAGTTGCACTAACAGCCACTACATCCATTACATCCACCTCGCATTTTTAATGATTTAATACTCTTTTTTTGGGTGAAAAGATCCATAAATCGATTTTTTGCATCTGTAAGCCGGTCTTCGTCAGTGAGCGATTCGAGTGAATAGATTAAGAGCGAATCAAAGGCTTGTGTCCGCTCTCGACGTTGTTTTTCCGAGCAGGCAGCTGAAATCACCTTCAGATCGACTTCCTCCGTAGTTTCAAGTAATCCAAGATTTAAACAGTTATTAAGGAAGCTTTGTCCCTTCACATTCCAAGGAATTAGGGTAGCATATCCCACCTGGGAACCAGTCTGACCAACTGAAATGTCAGCCATCTCAGCCACATAATCTATACACCGTGCACAACCCTTTCTCAGATACTTCTGTTTTTCCTCCAGTGGGAAGGTTGCAATTTTTCCTGTGGTTAGCTTGATTTCTAGGGAATCACCATTACCAGAACCAGTGATACTTATAATTTCAGCAGGAGATACACCAAGATGACTTGATAAATCTTCAAGAAGAGCAGTTTCATAATATCCTGAACAGAATAAGCCAATCACAATGCCAATAGACTTTTGTAGAATCGATAAACCTTCTAATTTTGAGTCATTAACTCTTCTGATGGCTTGAGCAACGCACGGAGGCCCAACAATAGCAATTTGATTAAACTCATTGTTTAAAACCTCATGATAGAGGTTAGATAAGATTGGGTTCCACAATCTCTGGTTTCCAGAAACCTCGTAGAGTTCTTCAATTGATCTAACAACTCGGGTATATGGTGTCCCATCCCATCTGTTTACATCCGTAATTAAAGCAGCATCAATAAACCCGTTTACAAAACCTGCTGAAAGAAGGTCAGTGACTATTTCATTTATGTGGTTACTCGTGGTATTGCGTGTTGTCTTTGCTGATATCACATTAATTATCTCGCTTTCTTCCCACTCCTTTAGACGAGGACAACTCTCTGCACACATTCCCTCGCAAAAGGAACAGGTATCAACATCGACAACCGATAAACCTACAGTTTTTACCTTGGAAATAAATGAAGGATGTGGCATGTCGGATTTAAACTCTAATCGTCCACGGGAGCAAGCAGCAACACACATACCGCAACCAGCACATCGATCCAAATTCCAAACTTCGTTTTCCAATTCTAGTCGTCTAGACAACATAAATTTTACCTCCAACACGTCTTGTTTCTACATATAATGGTTTACGAGAACCAAGAGATTTAATTAATTCTGAAAAATCTGTTATTAGTTGAGCAAATCGTTTTCCTTCACTGGCTGATATCCATTCAAGAGTCAGACGACGTGAGTCAATTCCAATTGAAGAAAAAGATTTCTTCATTTTCTCAACGCGTTCTTTTGCGTATAAATTGCCTGTGATATAGTGACAATCCCCAGGGTGGCATCCACTTACAAAAACACCATCAGCTCCTTCCAGAAATGCCCATAGCAAGAAGAAGGGATCTATTCGTCCGCTGCACATTACTCTGATTATGCGAATGTTGGATGGATATTGAAAGCGTGAAATCCCCGCAAGATCAGCTCCAGCATAAGAACACCAATTACAACAAAAAACAACAATTTTGGGTTCATCATCAGGAAAGGACCCGTGGAGGGATTCAGAAATTTGATCTAAAATCTGGAGATCAGTGAAACCTTGCATAGTTATTGCTTTTGCAGGGCACGCAACAGCGCACACCCCACAGCCTTTACAAATAGCTTCATTTACATGAGAAATCAAATCTATTGGGTGAAAACTTATAGCACCATATGGACATACGCTACCACAGGTACCACATCCTACACAAAGGGTAGGATCAACTACAGCAATATTAGTTTCTGCAATAACATATCCCAATCGCATGGGAATTGAAGCACGAGCAGCAGCTCCAGAAGCTTGACTGATTGAATCACTTATGTTCTTCGGTGAATGCGCAGTCCCACAAACATAAATCCCATCAGTAGCAAAATCTATAGGGCGGAGTTTTACGTGAGCTTCTTGAAAAAATCCATCTGTTCCCAGTGGAACTTTGAAGAGCTGGCTTAATTCCTTAGCACTAGAAGAATTCACAAGTGGAGTAGTTAATAATATTAAATCAGCTAGATAAGACTGATCCTCTCCAGTAAACATGTTATGGAATGATATAGTGATTCCAGCTTCAGCACTATGTACATTGGGTTTTTTACCCTCTTCATACCGAATGAAATATACTTGTGGTAGTTTCCGTACTTCTCGATAATATTCTTCAGCGGTTTTATCAATCAATCGAAGATCTTGATGCAAAATATGTATATGGGCATTAGGATAACTTTGACTTAATTTTTTCGCTGTTTTGAGAAGAGCTGCACATCCAATTCTACAACAATACGTGCGGTCATTACTTTCTTTCTCTTTCGATCCTACACAGCTTATTAGAAATACGTTACTAATCTTTTTAGGTAATTTATTCTTTTTAAGAGCTTGTTCAAATTCTAGTAATGTCATTATGTTTTTATGGTGAGAATAGCCATAATATCCCATCGGTTTGAATTCTTCGCCACCAGTCGCGATAATGACGGTTCCTACCTCTATTGTTTTGTTATCTTCACCTGAGAGAGCTATTTTAAAGTTTCCAACATATCCCCCAACATTTTGGACCTTCGTACTAAGGTGTACATTAATTTTTGGATTATTGGATATGGTTTTAATCTTTTCTTTGAGAATGTCTTCAGCGTGTTGATCTGTGGGGAATAATGTCGTCAGTTTGTGCAAAAGTCCCCCCAATTGCTTTTCTTTCTCCACTAAATGTACAAAAAACCCCATATTTGCAAGATTATCAGCAGCAGCTAATCCTGCAATTCCTCCACCAATAACTAGTGCCTCTGGAATCACTTTGATTTGTTTTCTTACAGCAGGTTCAAGTAATCGGGCTTTTGCCACTGCCATAGCTGTAAGGACTTTAGCTTTACCAGTAGCATTTTCCCAATCATGTGAATGCACCCAAGAACATTGGTCACGAATATTTGCCATCTCAAAAAGTGATTCATTCAAACCTGCTTCTTTGCAGGTCGTTCGAAACAATGATTCATGCGTTCTTGGTGAACATGAAGCAACAACAATCCTATTAAGCTTATGTTCCTGAATAGCATTCTTTATGAGAGTCTGAGTGGCATCTGAACAAGAAAAAAGGTTATTTATAGCGAATTCAACATTAGGTAGACTTTTTGCATATTCTGTTACACTATTGACATCAAGATAACCACCAATATTGCGACCACAATGACAAATAAAAACTCCAATTCGTGATTCTTCATCAGAGATATCTTGCAATCTGATGGGTGTCTCTTCAACTACTTCTTTATTAACCTCAAAGTCATTATTACTTATTACTGCCAAAGCCTTCGAAGCAGCCCCACTTGCCTGAGAAATTGAATCTGGAATGTCTCTTGGACCCGCACTACAACCACAAAGATAGATACCATCGACTATGGTTTCTAATGGTGCAAATACAGGATTTTTTTCCTTAAAGAAGCCATACTCATCAAGTTCCACTCCGAGGATTTCTGCAAGTCTCTTATTGCTTGTTGGGGGTTTAATAGCAGAAGACAAAACAACTAAATCTGTTTTTAGCTCTGCAGCCTTTCTCGAAATAATATCCTCATAGAATATGATTAAATTATTATTAGTTGTTTCATTAATTTCTGCTGGTCGACTTCTTATGTACCTGATTCCAGTTTCATGTTTTCCTCGCTGATAGTATTCTTCAAAGCCTTTCCCATATGCTCGTATATCCATAAAAAAAATATAAGGTTTAATTTCAGGATGATGTTCTTTCGCAATCATTGCCTGTTTCGTTGCCCACATACAACATACACGAGAACAATAAGACTGATTTATTGTAACATCACGAGATCCTACACATTGAATCCAAGCAATGTTTTTGGGGATTTCCCCATCTGAAAGACGACGAACATGACCTTCTGTTGGTCCTGATGCAGAAATTAAACGTTCGAATTGCATTCCTGTAATAATATTTGGATAAACGCCATATCCTAAAGCGCCCTTCGCTGTAGGATCAAATTCTTCAAAGCCTGTGGCTATTATAATTGCATATACCTTAATTTTACGGGTTTTTGGTTTGTCCTCACGATTAATAGCTCTAGGAATACATACTAATTCACATAATCCACAATAAAGACAATATTCCGTATCAATTGTAGCAACATTAGGTACTGCTTGCGCAAAATAACGATAAATAGCCCCCCTCAGACCTATTTTATGGTCAAATTCGTTCAAAATCCTGACAGGGCAAACCTCAAAACAGTCTCCACAACCAGAACATTTTGACATGTCAATGTAGCGAGGTTTCTCTTCTATAGTGACTGTAAAGTTCCCTATATTTCCCTCTACCTTAATAATGTTAGCATACGTGATTATATCAATATACTCATTACGTCCTACCTCAACCATTTTGGGAGCTTCAATGCATACTGCGCAATCATTTGTAGGAAGGGTTTTATCGAGTTTTGCCATTGCTCCTCCAATTGCAGGTGCATGGTCCACTAAATATACCTGTATCTTCTGGTTAGCAATATCAAGTGCAGCTTGCATCCCTGCTATACCTCCTCCTATAACTAGAACCGCA
>CAZALJ010000024.1:0-4077 GCA_964485715.1 uncultured archaeon | reverse complement strand
CGAATTAATGGAAAAATATCCGAATAATTCTTGTAAATTGGTATAATTTCTACACCTAAATAAAAAGCTAAATTGACTTCTTCACACATTTCTAAAGTTTGCTGCGCTTCTTCTGAACAGAAAAAAATGCATACATCAATCAGGTTATAGTAAAAATTGAGACATCTGCAGAGGCAATCTTGATTCCTATCAGTTTCACACAAAATAATTTGATCGACTTCGGAGTATGCTTTAATTTCTTTAACAAATTCACGAACGGTGAAAGATTGCTTATCATTCTCTACATAGCTAATAAATATGTTTAACAATTTATTCACTTCCTTCATAATTCATTCTCTAAAGCGTCTAAGATTCTCTGTTGAGCAATTTCCTTTGCTACTACTCTCGGAATAAGACCAGAATCGATTGTTTTTTCAGCGACTAATTTTGCATTCTTCTTGATTTTTGATTCAATTAGTACAAAAGCTTCTGATACATCCATTTTTCGATATTCAGCAAATGCCCCAATAACCCCTCCCGCATTCACTAGGAAATCAGGGAGTATAAGTACACCTTTTTCAAATAATTTTCTTTCAGCTATAGTGGTTGAACTATTGTTAGCTCCTTCAACAACAAGTTTTGTTTTAAGCTGGGAAGATGTGTCTTCATTTATTGCACAATCATATGCACAGGGAATAAACACATCACACTCTATTTTATAAATCTCGTCCCTAGGTAAGATCATGCCCTCAGTCGAACGTTTTATAGAACGTTCTTTACAAGTAGCATACGCAAATTCTCTAACTTTAGTAATATCTATACCATTTGGATTATATAGGGTTCCCCAATTATCATTTACCGCGACTATTTTTGCTCCTTTGTTATACAAATACTTAGCAGTTCCACAACCTACACTGCCAAAACCTTGAATTACTATACGTGTTTCAGAAATGGATGTAGGAAGTCCCATGATATCTTGTAAAACTTGAAGATTTATTTCAAGTGCAACACCAATTCCGAATCCTGCCATATCAACATTGTGATCGATTCCTCCAAGGTTAATTGGCTTTCCTGTGGCTCCTTGTAGATCACCAATAGTTTCAACAAAAACAGCTACTTCTTTTTCACCAACGTTTATGTCTGGACCAGCTATATATTTGCTTGGTACAAAAGGTGCTATCTTTTCAGCAAAAGCTTTAATATATTTAATTTTATCAATTTCATAAGGATTACCACGAATAGCTGCTTGAGCTCCTCCAAAAGGAATCTCTGCAAGCGCACATTTCCAAGTCATTAATCTAGCAAGTTTAAACACTCCTAAAGGAGTAATTGTAGGAGAGATTCTGATTCCACCCTTCCCTGGACCGAAAATAGTGTTATCAATCACTAAATACCCTTGCATCTGGATATCAGGATCATAAACCTGAATAACTTTTTCAGGCCCCCATTTATCTAGAAAGGCTGAGATATTAACATGATTTAACGCTTCAAGGATATTATTGTTGCTTAATATCGTTTTATTATTTTGGGAAGCTATTGTTGCCTTCTCCGTAAGTATTTAGTAATAAGTGTTTGAGAATAATGATGAAATTACTACATATAATTCTTCTGTACAAAATCGATGAAAAAAATCCCATAATTAACAAAATAAAGTGAATGATATGATCAAAAATGATATATTTTATAATTTCGAATACTCAATGAGCAGAAAAAAAGTATATAATTTTTGTAAATTTCTGCTATTTTGTGCACATTGACATAAATAAAATTAATTTTTTTGTCAAAATAGATATATTTATAGTTATCAATATTCACACAATGATATGTTGCTAAAACAATTTTTAAGTGGATTATTACCTCATGAAAAAAATATTTGAAGATCATTTGAACCTAAAAATTATGGAACTACTATGTGAGGGCGAGGGGGTTACTGTTAATACTGCTAAGTTATCAAAGGTTCTCGGGAGGCATAGAAATACCATAAAAAATAATATTAGCAAGCTTTTCGAATATAAAATTATCGAAAAGCCCTCTTATCGTTTTTCTCATCTTTTTAAAGAATGGCCTCTCCTTGTCATTGAAAAAGCCAATTTTCGCAGAGACTTGAAAACTAATACTTTTATTGAAAAAGATCCAGTTATATGGGCTGCTTTTTTTGTAAAAGAAAATGATTACAACACGTTATTGATTGAATTTCATAAGGATTTATATTCTTATCAAAATTGGAGAGAAAGAATAATCACCGAGGGAAAAATTACTCTCGAGGAGAGAAATTATCCTTCTGAGACAATTTTCTTAACTATGAGAAATCTGATTAAATATGATCCTACAACCTCGGTTCAGATAATAGAGACTAATTTTAAAAATAACCGTCACACACAGATTAATGGATTAAGAATTAATGAATTTCAACTTGAACTTATTAAACTTCTTTTAACTGGGAAAGGGATTAATACCAATGAGAATCACTTAGGTAATATACTTAATGTCCATCGTCGTACAGTTAAACGTCGGATTGAAAAATTATTAGACCAAAAAATTCTTAATAATCCAGTTTGTTGTTTTCCGCGAGTTTGGGTACCTCCAGAATATTTTTTGGTTTTTTCATTATTTGAAGTAAAAAGGAATTATGATTTACTACAGAGAACATTGAAGAATGACCCCCATATTCAAATCTTGTTCAGAGCTATTATAGATAAATTTAATCTTGCCCTATTTGGCAATTTTTATAAAATGGAAGATTTTTTGGAATGGGCCGAAGAATATGATCAGAGGTTTCCTGGATGCATTGGGGCAGTAAAGAATACTTTTCTTTCACCCACAATGACTTTCTCTATTGCCCATAATTATGTTACTCTGACTTATATTCAAAATATTATTAATCGATTACATGGTAAAGCACTAGTAGAGATGATGAAAGGAGATTAATTTTTCATTCTAAGACGATGAAATAAAATATAACTGAAGAATAGTTTGTTTAAGAATTCATTCATCAATATTCATTGATGAACATAGGATTTTTCTAAGATGTTCTGCCTACCATGAGTATATTAGGATAAGATTTGGTAGATATCCATTTATTATACTCTTGAACTGCGGTGAAATCCTCATGAAATTGCCAAGTATCTTTTTAATTCTATTTTCTGGTCTTTATCGAGAACGTCGATATTTCTCAGATTTCATGCTAGTGTTTTCTTTGTTTGAAATTAGGAGAAAATGCGAATTAGTTGAGAAATTCATTAGAAATGACCAACATGTTCCCCTCCTGATCAAAGCCAATGTTGGAAGATACAACTATTTTATAACAAGTTCTTTTAAAACCATAGAAGATCATTTAGAATAGCAATTTTACTAAAATTTTTGGCTATTTTTTACAAAAACGACTTGAATTTTGTACACACATTTTATTAATTCACTTGGAATATGTTTACCTGACCTTTAATGGTCAAAGCGAGACTAGTTTGGGATGATTCAGATAAAGAGTATCAAAGAATGGAAAAGAACTCCTCAATCATTCATAGATAGTTAAATGTATTCCAATGAATATTAGAACTAAAAATCTAAATCAAGCATTCAAACGGAAGCTAAAAAGAGGCACCATTACTACAATAGAAAGATGGCTTGGTTATCTGTTTTCATCCCCTGATATTTCAATTTAAAAAATCCATGAATAAGAGGATGAACAAACTTGGCCTTAAAAAATGATCTTGCATCTTCACAAACTTTACTAATTAGTTTTATTCTGTTATCAAGTATTTCTGCAATTGCTTTTGATTGGAGGATTATTGTCTTCATTGTCTTTTTGGCTTCTATATTTGGAGGCTTCTTTGCTTTTATTTCTATAGGATTCATGGATTTAAATTTCAAAACAAGACAGAAATAAATGATTTGGAGGACTAATAAAGTGACCATAAAAAAATTAAATGACATGTTCTCTCAAGCTCTATTAGAACAAGATTACATGAGTTTAAAAGGTTTAAACAACGATCTTTTTAAAACACTGTCAGAAAAAGCGTTTAAAGAAGCTGAAGAAGTCACATACGAGTTAATTGAGGAAGATAATGAGAATCCTTATCTCTAGTATTTTCTCTCAATCTT
>CAZALJ010000023.1:0-12448 GCA_964485715.1 uncultured archaeon | reverse complement strand
GCAAGATAGGCATTATTAAGTAGGTTAACAACATCATTATGACAGTCCCTATTAATGTCTCCTTCGAGATAACAGCAAGAATAGCAATAATAACTACAAAGAATAGGGGAGCAACCACTCCTACAATCATAAAAATTTCAGCTAAAACCCCTAGTTGATCGATAAACTCTTTAGTCTCTTCTTCTTTTACTTTCATTAAAGCTTTCGCTTCAGCAGAAAGATAGAAGGTCAGATCCCCTCCACTCGTAATAGTGGCTGACATCCCATCCAAGAATTTTGAGAATCTTTCGGAAGGAGACCGTTCACTTGCAGTCCTTATTGCTTTTAGAATGTCATATCCAAAGATCTCAATATCTCGTGTAATTCGCTTACTCTCCTTAGAAATCTCTGGAGCAACCGAAGCTTCTCCTGCAAGTGAATAGAATAATCTATTTGGAGGAACCCCTGAACTTGACATTGCAGAGAGATAGGAAGCTGTTGATGGCAGCCCTGCCTCCATCAAGATTCTACGATCAGTTGCTTTCATTTGGGGCCAATATAAGAATGGTAAATAGCTTAAAATGAAACATATCGCTCCAATGAATAATCCAGTTATTCCAGATACGAATAGCTGGATTTCTGCCGCTTGATTTGTATTTTGAAGAAAGAAATAAGTAACAACTGTTACTACGAGAAATGAGAGAATTCCAATAAGTACTGAGCTAAAAATAGCGCTTCCAAGGTATGCTCGAACAGAAATATCCATACCTGCTCTTTTTAGACTCCTATTGAGTCTTTCAAAGCGCCCTTTTTCAATCCAAGATTCTAGAAATCTTCCAAATCTAAGATAACCGACTCTTCTAATAACCTTACTCACAAACAAACACTCCAAGTGATCTTATTTAGATTGACTTTAATTCTCGTTTTGCCCGATCCACTGTTTCTAAGGCACTCTGGTAATAACCAGTTATAACTTCAGAGACTTGGGTGTAATGAGCTAGCTTCTTTTTAACCATCCATCGTAAGATGGTTTTTCGTCGTTCGAGCTCATCAAAAACCTGTGTTTCTGTTAATCCTTGCGCTTCCTGAATTCCTTCCAATGCGTAGGATCGACCATAATTGATGAAAGCATCCTCACGAGCATTCCATCCGAAAACCTTGTTAGTGATCAGTTCAGTAGTCACAGGGTCAATTCCTACGATTTCTGTACATTCAATGACTCGTCGTACCTGTTTATCACCTCGGCGTATTTTGCGTTCAACAAGTACAATGTTCAAAGTTTGAATTAGAGTCCGCGGAATATTCATAGGTTCATTCTCTAAACGTCTAATTGTCCCAGTTACACTATCTCCATGTATTGTGCCCATTCCTGTGTGACCTGTAGCCATTGCCTGAAATAGGTTATACGCCTCTGCACCTCTTACTTCTCCAACAAAGAGATAATCAGGTCTTTGTCGGAGAGCTGCCCGGAGAAGATCATACATTGAAACTTCTCCACGTCTTGACCCATCTGCTTCACGTCCGCCGTAACCCTCTCGTGCAACAGCTGGGATCCAATTTTCATGAGGGATATTGAGTTCAGCAGTGTCTTCAATGGAAACAATTTTCATACCAGGCCGAATAAACATTGCTAAGCAATTTAACAGAGAAGTCTTTCCTGCTGCTGTACCTCCCGCAATAAGAATAGAATTTCTATTTTCTAAGACATACCATAGAAATGCTGCTAAATCTTCATCAATGGTGTTGAAAATAACCATATCAGAAATGGTTAATGGATCAGAACGGAATTTTCGGATGGTAAATGTACTTCCGCGTTGAGTAACTTCTCGGCCATAAGTTAATTGAAGACGGCTACCATCTGGCAACGCAGCATCGAGTAAAGGTCTTGCAACGCTGATATGTCGTCCAGCTCGCTGAGCTAACTTGATGATAAAGGCATTTAACGGTTCTTCCTCCTCAAACTTAACATTCGTTTGGATACTTTCAAATTTCCTATGCCAGATATAGACAGGGATTCCTACTCCATCACAGGAGATGTCTTCAACGTTATGATCCTTCAGCATTGCGTCTATTGGCCCAAACCCGACAAAATCGCGAGTAATGTGATAATTTATTTTATCAAAGGTTTTTTCATCTAATTTTAACCCGTAATCCTTGGCAATCCTGATAACTTTCGATCGAAGGTAATCACGTGCAACCTCAGGTGATTTAAGAACATTAAAATCAACATCCAATTCCTCCTCAAGGATATTTTTTATCATATCCAAGATATCATTCTCTTTTGTGCTTAAAGGAACTTCAACCACAGTATATTTAGTTTGTTTGGTTTCTGGGTCGGTTGCAACTAGTGCATAACTGAATGGGGGGATTAAAGGATATGTTTCTCGAATTAAGCTACTTGATTCGGCCATCTATTTGTCGCTCCTCTTTTTTTTTGGTAAGATCGAATAGTAGAGTTTTTTTCAAGTTCATTATTTTAACCAGTTCAATATTTTTCAATGATCATAATTTTTAGATTTTTCTATAAAGCTAATGATGGTTGTTTAGTATGTATGATGACTGCTATACTTAAGAGATGGTTATTACAATTTTATTTAAGGTCTTCACGATATACAAGGTAAGTAGAGAGTCTGCACTTTGAAATGACGAATCTGAAGTTTCGATAATGTAATTTGAGCCCACTGAGAAGGTGTTTATTTGGTTGACTTTTCCATTTGAAGTGAAACCATGTAGTATTATTTGATTATTAGACAAATTAGAAATTTCGATGGAATATTGAAACCTTCGCCCTAAAAGTGTAGGCAGTTCTAATTGTTGCTCGACCGTTTGATTATGGTCTGTGGGAAGAAGGATAGTTTGCATGATTTGCGTCTTAATTAGATCTAGGATTTGCGACATTTCAACATCTGCAATATTCTGCTGAAATTGGTCGCTTAAGATCATGAACATGCTATTTGTAATTATAACTAAGTTCAAGCCGAGTATGAAGATAATCATAAAGGTAATATACTGAGATGCCATTCCAAACGACCGATGTTTTCCTTAAGTGGTTGAAAGACCAATTTCATATTCACATATTTGTACCTTAATATTGAAGTGCCTTACATTAAGCCCTTGGATAGTTTGAGTACTCCAAATGGACGTTGTAGTTGTCCCTGATTGCTGAAAATTATCCCAAACTAGTTCTAAAACTCCAATTGATCCATTATCTGGTAACGTATAAGGCGTGGAAAATTTATTACGAGAGTTGATAGTAATTTGTTCGAATTGGCTGTGAATGGTGTCGAAATCCGCTGAAAGTGAAATCAAAAAGATTTCAAAACGAATTTCTGGTTCTGGTTTCGTCGAAATTGTGAGATAAATAGATATTCGATAATTCAGGGTTATATGATGTCTTCTATCTTCGAGATGGCTTAATGTCAGATTTGTTAAATCTTGATAATCTGTTGAAGCAAAAGTTCCTTTTAAAAACACAGGAGCTCGAGTTTTATAAGGATCAGGCCCAGTTAAATATTTGGTAGTACCACGAGGAAGAACTGACCGAGGGCTATTATAGACCCAATCAAGTACTCCAATTTCTTTTATTCCATCTTGCGCAATTTCCTCAAATATGTTATAGACGGGGTGCCTATCCTGATCAAGTAATCGTAAGGAAAAATGATAGTAATTCGGGTTATAATCAACTCTTCCAGCAGGTTTATTAAAGAGGACGGTTCTAAAGCCTCCAGGAGCTCCACTTTCGCTAAGTAGAGCTTTAATTGTACTATCAAGCTCTAGAAAACTATTCCTAACTGTCGCTATCGCTTCCTCGCTCTGCGCCTGCTCTATGTACGGGACGACTTGAATGAAGGTGATCATAACTCCTGTGATAATTAAGGCGAATATCATAACAGTTGCCAGAACAGGAGAGACACCGCGGAGCTTTCTTGTGAAAATTCTAGGAATTTTCATTTTTGATTGAGTAATAATATGTTTTGGCAAGTTCGATCCCTTTCTACCGTCTTCTTCAATCAATAATATCTATAAACAAGTCATACCTCAGGGATTTATGAGTCAATATTTAATGATTTAAGGATTTTTGTATTCCAAAGAAAATCACTACACTTTTAGACACAATCATTCTTAAGGGCATTCAATTTCACATTAAGAGAACGAATGATTCTCACCAGTTGTTATAGATCTGTTTCTAGTGTGCAAGTTTTCTAGTGATTATAATAATGGGGAAGTCATGTCAAATCTACTACAAAGGATAGTAAGGATAGAGAACCCTGATTCAGTCGTAATATTTCTAATTTCGTTATATTCCTTAAAAGCAGAAAAGATTTAAGGGGTTCATGGGTTCAAAAAAATGATAGTTCTCAATAATCCTATGAGAGAATCTCTTTCTAGGACTGGTAAGATAATGACATCAAAGCAAAATTCCGAAAAAACTGAAACATCATCCATGACAAAAGCTGGAAAAAAGACTAGTGCTGTGACATCGATCACTGATTTACCTGGAATAGGCCCCTCTACCGCTGCTAAGTTGATAGAGGCAGGTTTCTCCACATTGGAGTCCATTGCAACAGTTTCGGTTGGGGAATTAACCTCAATTGCGAGCATGGGTGAAAAAACAGTAAAAAAGATAATTGAAGCCGCACGAGAAGCGCTTGATATTGATTTTGAAACTGCGAAATCGGTGTTGGCCCGTCGTAAAGAATTAGCTAAAGTTACTACAGGTAGCCAGAAATTAGATGAACTATTTGGTGGTGGGATCGAAACTGGCGCTGTAACAGAGCTTTTTGGCGAATTTCGGACAGGAAAAACTCAGATAGCCCATCAACTCTGCGTAACCGTTCAGTTACCCCAAGAAAAAGGTGGATTACGGGATGGTGATAATTACCCCAAAGTAATATACATTGATAGTGAGGGAACATTCCGTCCAGAGCGAATATTGTCAATGGCATCCCGCTGGAAGGATGATATAGATGAAGATGTGATGTTGGAAAACATTCTGCATGGACGCGCCCATAACTCTGATCACCAAATGGTATTAGTAGAAAAAATGATCAAAGATTATTTGCCTACAGAAAATGTTAAGTTGTTAGTAGTCGATTCAATGGTTTCTCATTTTAGAGCTGAATATGTGGGTAGGGGAACATTAGCCACTCGTCAACAAAAACTCAACCAACACATTCACACCATTCTTAGAGCTGCAGAGATCGGAAATCTAGCTGTTATAGTTACTAACCAAGTCCAGGCCAAACCTGACCAATTTTTTGGGGACCCCACTCAACCAGTAGGAGGACACATCGTTGGTCATGCAGCTCAAACACGTGTATACCTTCGAAAATCAAAAGGTGAGCGTCGTATAGCTCGAATAGTTGATAGTCCCCTTCTTCCCGAAAATGAAGCAGTATTTGGTTTGACGGAAATCGGGATTGTAGACGTAACCTAGAAACTTTTTTGCCAAGTCTAATCATTTTAAATTTCTAAATGTAAATCTACAAAAAGATTAAGGTGATTATTGATCTAGAGACATAGATTAACTCCATAATAAAAAACGACATAGAACAGTGAAAGTCGTCAAATCCAAGTTTGACGACATTAATTCTTTTGATAACAGAAATCAGTTGTTTAATTTTTGAAGTTACTTATCTTGTTTTAACAATTCTTTGGCCAGAAGATCCCCCCTATGAAAGCAGAGTTTGATCCATAATATTTACATGTTAATGGGACTAACTAAATCCTCCAATGATAATAAATAACTGAGAGTGATATTATGTTGAAGTTCGAATTTTCTTATACTCTCTTCATTCGGCATTCTATTTATAAAAACAAATAAAGAGTCAATCTTGGCACCACAACTGCGAATAGCATTCAATAATGGGATTTTACTCCCACCGGAAGTTATCACATCATCGACCATCAAAATACGTTTATTTAAAACATCTCCTTCAATTAATTTCTTTGTTCCATAGTTTTTCGGTTGCAAACGACCCAAATAAAACTCCTTGTGTAATTCAAGAGCTAAGGCTACCCCCAAGGGAATACCTGCCAATGGTGGGGCAATAATACCGTCAAATGCACCAATTTTTTCGTTATATCGGATATAATCAGCTGCAATGTTAATAATTTCTTGAAATTCCTTTGGAAAGTTTGGTAAGATTCGTAAATCAATATATACTGAGGAACTTGATCCATCCTTAAGTAAGAAGTTACCGAATTTTACCACATCTATCTTTTGCAAAGTTGAAATTAACTCTTTTGCTAAAGGCGGAGATAGTCGGGTCATTAAAATTCTACCAACAATTTTTTTCGAATCTAGTTTGTAGGACATAGGTGTAATAAATAAGTAAGATAGTTTATAATTGAGTAACTCTTTTCGGAAATATTGTAGGTCTATTTTTAAAAATTTTTAAAGTTGAAAGAGTTTTCCTGAATTATGAGCTTCTCAAAGTTATTAACAGATTCTAAGGAAGATTCGAGAAGTAACATCTGTGTCGGGTTAGATTTAGCTGCGTATGGAAGTCGAAAAGAGAATACTCTTCAGTTAGGAGAAGAAAAAACAGATGTAATTCTCAACCTCATTGATGAGCTAAGTCCTTTTTGCTGTTCTTTCAAAGTAAATCGCCAATATATTCTAGATCTATCATTATCTCAAATACAAATGATAACTTCAAAATCTCATGGATATAATCGGCCTATAATTGTTGACCATAAAATTTCAGACATTGGGGCTTCAAACAAACAAATGCTGTATCGCTGTAAACAGGAAGGTTTTGATGCCTTCACAGCAAGCCCTTTTCCTGGGAATGTTGAAGAAATTTGTAATTCATCTCATTCCTACGGATTATCTTCAATAATCCTAGTTTTAATGTCCAATCCTGAAGCAGAATGGATGAAGAATAGCTTTTTGGATGGATTACCACTTTATCAATATTTTGCTCGTTTGACAAACAAATTCGCTGATGGTGCTGTGGTTGGAGCTACGGGACATGTTGGAGTGAATGAGTTAAGAATCATTGCAGAAGAGATTTCTGGGAAAGTTATTTTATCTCCAGGTGTTGGGACACAAAGAGGAGAAATAGACAAATTATTAACGATATTTAAAGACGATGTTATATTCAATATTAGTCGCGCGATAATATACCATCAAAATCCAGTAGAAGCGTTAAAAAGGTTTAATAATTCTGTTAGATCAATTTATAATTCATTGGGTATGTAGATTGCTCCTGAAAAATGCCTCAATCTGGTACCGAGAGCAAATCATTCATGGACACATTCTTGTGAATGAAGAGACCGGTCTTATTGAACGAATTTCTCTTTCTAAAACAGTTGGAATGAATTCCGAGCATTTGAAAATTGATTTGAAAGGTAAGTTAATCATTCCAAGCATTATTGATATTCATTGTCATTTAAGGGATTTTAAAGAAAGTCATAAAGAAACTTATGAAACAGGGGCTCTTGCAGCCGCAGCAGGAGGTTTTACAACTGTTTTTGACATGCCAAACAAAATAAATCCAATTAATTCTTCTGAAAGACTAAAAGAGGTTATGAAAAAAACTGAGAAAATTCAAGCAGCAGAGATAATCCCTTATATCCTCCTAACTAAAGACACAGAAGCCTCTCTACTATCAAATTATCCTTATTCAAAAGCTTACCTTGGTATTACGACTGGAAATTATTTAACTGGTGTTTCGGAAATAATAAAGTACTTAACTCGATCATCAGGAGTATTAACTGTCCACTGTGAAGACAATGCAAGAATCAATGAGAATCTACAGCTGTTTCAAAATAAACTTGAGAATCATTGTAAAATAAGGGATCCTCAAACAGAGTCACTTGCTATAAAAAATCTTTTAGAATCGACCAAAGATGAAATAATAAAAGCAAAATTACACATAGCCCATGTAACTCTTATAAAATCAATCAACATCTTACAATCAAGTCAAGTATCCTTTGAAGTAACTCCTCATCATCTTTTCTTAAACTGTGACGATTTTTCTAGGCTTGGCGTAAGAGGTAAGATGAATCCTCCATTGAGATCAAGAACAGAGCAAGAGAAACTATTTGAGGCTTTTCTTAAGGGTCAAATCCAAATTATAGGAACTGACCATGCCCCACACACAATACCAGAGAAGGAAAATCTTGAGTTATCTGGAGTTCCTGGACTGGAAACGTGTCTTCCTCTTTTATTAAATTACTGTAAACCAATAGATAAGAGGAATCTAAATCTAATATTAAATGCTTTAGCTGTAAATCCACGTTATTTGATGAATTTATCTGAAAAAGGGATCATTGCTGTAAATGAGCCTGCTAATTTAACTGTTATTGATCTTAAAAAGAGAAAAGTTGTACGAGGCGACGATCTTAAGACAAAGTGTAAATGGAGTCCCTGGGAGGGAATTGAATTGCAAGGATGGCCTGTTCTAACAATGTGGCAAGGTAAAATTACCTATAATGATCTTTAGAAATCCCAGTAGTTATTAAATGAAAGGATATTTTGAACCATCAGCCGCCCTTCCAAATTTTCCAAAATCTTCGACTTTCGCTAGCACATCTCCACGAAATACTGGACCATCTTGACAGATACTGAGTCCTAAATCATCCATAAAACATGATCCGCAGATCCCAAAACCACATCTAATATATCGATCTGCTAAACATATTTGAGTGTCTCTTTCTAAATTATGTTCTTGGGCAATGGTTAGAATTTCTTTAAGCATTAATTCTGGACCACAAGAATAAATCTCCCAGTTTAATTGCCTATCTGAGAGATCATCAAAAAAATCTGCCATTTTTTCCGAAACTAATCCATGAAAACCGTAAGACCCATCCTCAGTGCAAAAATTGGTCTTAATGGGTGATTGTTCAAACTCCTCTCTAAATAACAATTCATTTTTAGTCTTAGCTCCTTGTATAAGTACAATCTTTCTGGATTTGGAGGATTCATCGGTAAATTGTTGAAGTAGAAACCGTAAAGGCGCTATTCCCATGCCTCCAGCTATTATTAATACATCTTTTTTGCATTCAAAACTAAATCCATTTCCAAAGGGCCCTCTGAGGCCTAATAAGAAATTTTTATCTTTTTCGATAATACCATTTGATGTAAGACCGACTCCACAAATGGTAAAGGAAATTATATTCTTCTGACAGTGATTAACTGATATTGGAATCTCATCATTCCCAGGTAGCCAAAGCATGAAATACTGACCTGGAATTACTCTAACACTTTTTTCTTCGGGAATTATAAAGGAAATTATTGCAGTTTTTTCGTTTTCCATATATTTCTTGAAAATTGGTAAGCAAAGAGGAAGGTCGTAACGATGAACTCTATTCATGAGCTAGCCCTCTTAACTCTTTTAAAGATAGATCTTCTCGAATAAGATATTTTTCCAACCCTTTGAGTAATTTCCTAATCAATAATTTGGGTGATGAATAATTGGTAAGAACAGATCCTATCTGAACTGCGCACGCTCCTGCTAGAAGATATTCTACAACATCCTCCCATTTGGAAATCCCCCCTACCCCAATTAGAGGTACTTTTGATCCAAGGGATTCATAAAGATCGTAAATAGCTCTTAATCCCACGGGTTTAATAGCTTTACCTGATAGTCCACCTTTAATGTTTCCTAGAATAGGTCTCTTGGTTTTAATATCAATGAGCAAAGCTTTAATGGTATTTATTGCTACAAGGGCGTCAGCCCCCGCTGAAACTGCGGCCTTTCCTATAATAGAAATATCATTAATATTAGGAGTCAATTTTACCCAGATTGGAATGTTAGATGTGTTTTTAACTTCTCTAACAATCTCTTTAACAACCTCAGGATCAGTACCAACAGTCATACCTAATTTTTTCACATGAGGGCAGCTTAAATTTAATTCAAATGCAAGAAGTCTATCTTTTATATTATATTTTCCAATGCAATCAATTATAGAGACGAATTCATCGGGAGAAGAACCAAAAAGCGAGATAACAAGTCTTACATCTGAATCTATTTGTTGAAGTTCTTTTCCAGATTTAATGCAACCAGAGTTAGCTAAACCTACTGCATTGATTACCGAATGAATTTCTGGAATATATATGACAGAGGGATTCGGATATCCTTTTCGTGGATTTAAACCAATTGATTTGGTCGTAACTGCACCAAAACCCTCATGAAATAATCGATTAAGAGTTGAATAAGTAGATCCCAAGATACCAGAAGCTAAAATTAAAGGGTTTCGGATTTTAGCGTTGTTAATAGTAGTATTTAGGTTTTTCATCATTATAATTAAAGCATCAGAGAGATATGCTCGTGTACATTAAAGATTACATCACAATATACACAACGTAAGCTTATTGGTTTTTGGCCATTTAATACTGTAAATTCGGGTTCAACATCCTCATGCTGGCTTGTTATACAATTTAAACCTGGACATTTTATTACTCCAGAAACTCTTTCTGGTGCTTTTATTTTTTCCTTTTTTATTATTGTATAATCTTTAATATACGCTATATTACTTCCAGATATCAATAAACTCAGTTTCTCAATATTTAAATCTTCTCTTTTCATATTACGAATCTTTAATAAGTCTTTTCTTCCGAATTTTCGGGATGGGAGATTAATAGCAACAAATACAGAGTGAGGAAAGTTTTCATCAATTTCCAAAGCTTTTAATGCATAAAATGCTCGGCCAGGTGGGGTAATATGATCAATGACTATTCCATTATCGATTTTTGCCACAATGAGCTCCTTTTCTGTCTTTTTTTCTTCATTATTCAGCAGAGTCATCTCCCAATAGTAGATCTAAAATTGCCATCCGTACGTAGACACCATTCTTAGCCTGAATAAAATATTTTGCTTGAGGAAATCGGTCTATTTCATAAGGAATCTCATCCACTCTTGGTAAAGGATGTAAAATCAATGAATTATCCTTAGCAGATTTAAGTAAGGATGAGCGTAATTGAAAGGAACCTTTAACCTTTTGATAGAGTATTGGATCTGGAAACCTTTCTTTTTGTAACCTTGTCACATAAAGAACATCAACTTCACTAATTATTTCCGTGAGATCTTCCGTTTCAATCAATTCTAAATTTGTTTCCTCAAGATCCAATCGCAATTCTTCTTGTAAACGTAAAGAAGGATGGGAGATGAGATTTATGGTATTTTTACCAAACTTGCTTAAAGCGAAAAGTAATGATGAAATCGTACGACTATATCGCAAATCTCCCATAAGAGCAATATTTAAACCTGAAAGTTGGCCAAAAAATTCATTAATAGTAAAGATATCGAGAAGCGCCTGTGTGGGGTGTTCTTGACTACCTGATCCTCCCGAAATAACTGGTACTCCATATTTATGAGCAACTTCAGCTGCTAGTCTGGCTGAACCTCGTAGTGGATGGCGAATTACAATCCCATCGGCATAATTCGCTAGCATCGTAATTGTATCAGATAAGGATTCCCCTTTTTCCAGGGAGGTTCCCGCGCTACTTGAGAAACCGGTAACACTACCTCCAAGTCTCATCATAGCAGTTTCAAAAGATAACTGAGTTCGTGTACTAGGTTCCCAAAAAGCCAAGGCTAAAATTTTGCCATTAAGGCGATTGGAGAAATCGGAGGGCTTTTGTTTAATTAATTTGGCGTAATCTAAAATCCTTTGGATATCCTGTTCTTCTAAGTCTCGTATTGCAATTAAGTGGGAAGTTTCAAAACCCTTTTGGTTAATCATTTATTATTCTCCTTATCACCAGATTTCCCATTATTTATTTAGAAACTCAAGTAAAACCTATTGTGAGGGATAAAATAGTATTTTATTAGAACTATATCTTAGTAATTAATGTAAATCCAATATTTTTTCTTCTTCTGTGGTTATATCATCAGTAGTTTTTTCAAAATTTTTTAAAATAAATTTTTCCACCTCCAGAAATGAGTAAAGCTTCTATCGCTCGTTATAAACCATAGTTATGAAACTAACTTGTAGTTCACGAATTTCAGCTACAGTGACTAGATAAGATTACTTTTGACAAAGTAGAAAAGCACCTCGTTTAATAAACGAAACTTTTGATTAGCTATCAGCTTGTTGGAAAAAAGAGATTATTTCTCTTAAATTAGAAGTTTGACAGACAAAATCAGCAGCCGCAGCTACATGTTCCGAGCTAGGTTCGACAGCAATAGAAACCCCTGCAACTTTGAACATGTCAATATCAGCTGTTGAATCTCCGATCGCAACTGAATTCTGAGTAGCTATCTTAAATCGTTGAAGAATAGTTCTTAGAACGTTTCCTTTCTCCTGCCATCCCATGTTTATCTTAACTTCTCCTGTAATTCTGTTATTGCGTCGAATCAGTTCATTTCCAATCCAATAGTCAAAATCAAGTTGTGTTGCAATTCTTTCTACAATGTCTTCGAGTCCCATCGATAGTATAACCAAGGTACATCCTTTTTCCTTGAAAAATGTGACTAGCTCGCGAGCACCTTTACGCAACTCGATTCTAGCGATTGCT
>CAZALJ010000022.1:0-12506 GCA_964485715.1 uncultured archaeon | reverse complement strand
GCCTTCTAGTCCTGCTTTATTTCGGAAAACTTTAGAAAAATTGAATGATTTCAACACATTATCGCTTACAAAAGAAGACCTTTATCGTGGTGAAATGTATTATGCTAAGCGAAAAAGGCAGGATCTCGAACAGCAGATTCAATCTGTTGAAGAATTCATTAAATCGTTGGAGATTATAGCAAAAATTAAGTACACAGACGAATTCGTACTCCCACGTGTTGCAAGTCTTTTAAATAGGACAAATCAATTTAATTTGACCACTAAACGTTATACTGAGACTGAAGTCCAACAGATGCATGCTAATCCCAAGAAATTTCTCATCTATACTTTACAAGTCCAGGATAAATTTGGTGATGAGGGAATCGTCGGGATAGCTATTGTTCTAAGAGACTCCACTGATAATTGGGTTCTCGACAGCTTCCTCCTGAGTTGTAGGGTGATAGGTAGAAAAATCGAAACAGCTTTTCTGTATAAAATAATCAAAGATGCCAAATATCATGAAGTTAAAAAAATCGACGCAATATATATTCCAACAAAGAAAAATTCTTTGGTAAGCGACTTCTACTCTATACATGGTTTTCAATTGGTAAAAGAACGAGACGATGGAGAAACACATTGGGTACTCCACTTAAGTGATTTCAAAGTAGATTATCCAGAGTACATTCAAGTGGTTGAAGAATGATGACTAAAATGCAAGTAATTTTCGAAGATATAATTTCTAAGATACTCTTATTAGAAAAAGATCAAATAAATAACAATGTTTCTAGAGTAGACCTTGAGGAATGGGATTCCATGACACATCTTGCATTAGTTTCAGAGTTGGAACAAGTTTTTAACATCATTCTCTCTGATGACGACGTCACCGAAATAAAAACAATTGGTGACGTCAAAAAAACCTTAAATAAGTATAAAATCAAAGTAGAGTGAACAAACACCTTACAAATAAGGTGGCTTCTTGTTTCAGCTGTTTAGTAAGACATTCTCCTTCTCAGGAAATGTTCTACTCTTATATTTTTCTTCATTATGTTGTTAAGCAATGAATAATGAGATAAATCATTCTCCGTTTGAATATAGCAAGAAGATTTCGGGTGATTGTGAGTTAGAATATCTTATAACTCTAGAAATTCAATGAGATAATGGATTGGTGTCCACACGAACGCTATTCGACGTCCATTAAAAAGCGCTGAAGGTGTTGGACGTAGTGCAATAACTGCATATTTCTCTCTAGCTTTTTTAATTGCTTCTTTTAGCGAGGGAACCTCAATGCAATAGTGATATAAGTGATTATTTTGCTTCAAAATTTGATCAATCGGTGATGGTGATTCTGTTGGCTCTACTAATTCAAGTAAGCAACTTTCAGTTGGTTGTCCATTAATGGCTAGGAGTACTACCTTTACTTTCAGTATTTTATCATCAACGACATTACTTACTTGTTTCATATCCAATGCTTGAATGTGAAATTCTAAAGCTTCTTCAATTGAGGTGACAGCTACACCTACGTGATGGATTTTAGTCATTAGCTACTTCCTCCTTTCGATAATACTTCTTCAGGCCTCGGTAACTTAGAAACTACTCTTGCAGGATTACCTGCAGCGATATTAAAATCTGGAATATCTCGATTAACAACAGATCCCGCAGCTATGATTGAACCTTCACCAATTGTTACTCCTGGTAGGATAACAGCACTAGATCCAATCCATGCCCCTCGTTTGATAAGTACAGGTTGAGACGGTTGTTTAAAGATTTTTGTTTGGTGATGGTATGGACTTCCTCCAGAATGAGCTAAAATTGATACCAATGGACCGATACTAACATCATCTTCAAGAGTAATTAAGTTGGGGTACTCTCCATCAAAAAATACTAAATTTGCTATATATACTCGTTTTCCAATCTTTACGCCACATTTACGCCACACACTAGTCCTAAACTGGTATATTGGTGCAATCCAAGCGAGAATCCGAAGAATTCTTCCTAAAATTCGACCCAATGACAATCAACAACTATAATTCTTTCTTTAGTTTTTCAAACACTTTTTCACTCATCGAATTGAAGTGATTTTGATGGTCAAGTCAAGTAACAAATCCATTATTTGAAGTATGTTTTTCATTTCTTCAAACTCCTCACATCCTGCAAGCTTTTGAGCTATGAAATTCAATTTTCCAGTTAGGATGTCTTGAATCATTTCACGGGTTTCTGAAAAGGAGTGAACATGTTCAATTTGCTTGGCTTCTTCATCAGAAGTCACAAATACAGCTTTTCTGCCACATTTTGGACAAAAGGTGTTCTCGTTTTTCTTAAACAGAGGAACTTTACAGTCTGGACAGGAGTCCGCTAACATTGTTGCTCCTGAAAGTAGAAGAGTGCTCATCAGCTTAATATCAGATGAAGAATTATCATTCTCTTTCGACATGGGAAATAAGACCTTAAGGGCATTTAGAATTTGATAGCAAATGAACCATTATGAATAATGTTTTCTTCATTACAGTTTGGTTTTGTAGTAAAAATGGTTTTAATATTATGCATTTCCTTCAGATCTGGAATAAAATCCTTTAGAGTGTCTGGAATATGACCTTTAGTTAGTGGTGCCTTCAAAGATAGCCCTCGATCTTTTTTTGCTTTCCAGATAAAAGAATTCAATCTAATTAGCTCAGATGTACGAGGATCTTCTTCACTTGGATCTTTTTCGGATCTTGGTAATTGTTCTAGATGGATACTACTTGAGGGAAGGTAGAGTTTTTGATAAATACCTTCAGTTACAAATGGTGTAATTGGTGCTAGTAATTTCAATATCACCTGAAGTATTTGATGAAGACAATATCGTACACTTTGAGCCTCCTTATGACTTGCTTCATCTTGTTTATATACACGGGATTTAACTAGTTCTATATAATGGGGAGCAAAAACGTTCCAAACCCAGTTGTAGATATTCTCTGCGGGAATAGAAAAATCAAGTTTTTCATAACCTTCTCCACAACGGTATACTAGTGCATCTAGACTGTTTAGGATCCATTGATCTGTTGGAAACAACGATTTAGGAGATTTTTCAATAGGAAAAGCGGAAATAAACCTTGCAATATTCCATAATTTTGTTATAAATTTCGCATTGCCATCAAGTTTGGATAATGAGAAACGAATATCAGAACCATGGCTTCCTTGTAGACATGATGTTAGTCTTACACTATCCGCACCATAAAATAAGTTTGGTTCCGCTTTTTTATTCAAAAATTTTGATGACTTTTCTATTTCTGCGATTATCTTCCAACTGTTGCGATCAGGCCTTAACATTTTTGGAGTATCTTTAGGTAAAACTGGAGGTTGTAAAAATAGGAGGGGATCAATACTATTTCCGAGACTTTTTGACATTTTTCCTCCATAAGGATCTCGTACAAGACCAGAAATCCATACTTGTTTGAATGCTGGCTTTTTAAATAGATGATATGCTCGAAGAATAGTATAATAGAGCCAAGTTCGTACAATTTCTTTTCCTTGGGGTCGGATAGAACATGGAAAATTCTCTGAAAAGAAGCTTCTGTCTTCAAAGAAAATATTTCCAAAATTGCAGGCAATTAATTCCGATATAGATGAATCAAACCACGTATCAAAAGTTCGATCTTCGCCAATTGCTTCCTCAAGTGAGCTTCCGCATTGATAACAAATCGATATTGGTGATTTTTCCTTCCATGCGTCATAATAGCGTGTTAATTGATTTTCTTTTGGCACATTGGGAGATTTACATTTTGGACAATACCATATGGGAATAGATGTTCCATAGAATCTTCTGCGACTAATAGCCCAATCCATGGTTATTGACTTTATCCAGTTATTAAGAATGATTCTAGCCGATTTTGGATAGAATTCCATCTGATCTGCCATTTTTTCAAGTTCAGGTAGAACCTCTATCTGCTGTAAATAATATTCATCCATTGCGATGATTTCAATAGGGGTTTTTGATCTCCAACATATGGGAACTTGACGTGATGTAGGCCCTGAATCAATTAGCAACTCTTTTTCTTCTAGATCTTTCAATATTGCATTTTTTGCTTCTTCAATTTTTTGTCCTTGATATTTTCCTGCTACTTTGTTTGTTCGTCCGTCAGGTTCAATCATAGTTTTTGGGAAATTCACCCCAAATTCTCGAAGAATTTTCACATCAGACTTGTCACCATAGGCACAAATCATCATGATCCCTGATCCATATTTTGGATTCGCTTCACAATGAGCCCTAATAGGAACAATTTTTTCAAAAAGAGGAGTGATAGCATTTTTTCCTTTTAAATGGGAATATCTTGCGTCAGAAGGGTGAAAGATTATTAATTCACATGTTGGGATCAATTCTGGACGTGTTGTTGCGATGATAATAACTTCATCAGATTCTTTAATGTCAAATTTTATGTGATAAAGATCTGATTCATCGTAACGGTATTCTATCTCGGCATCAGCAATTGTGGTTCCACAATCAATACACCAATTGTTTGGTCGTGTTGCTCTCGAGATTTTTCCTTCGTACCAAGCCTTACAAAATGTACGCTGAGTGTTAAAGCGGTATTGGGGGGAATCTGTCTGATAATATATTTCAGGAGAACCGTAGAACGCGTTACAGGATAACCCCATCCATTTCATGACCTGTGTCGTATTCTTTTCTGCTTTATCAAGTTCTTTTTCACAAATTTGAAGAAATTTCTCACGATCCATATCATGCATGGATTTCCTTAATTTTTGTTCAACTTTCACTTCTACTGGAAGACCATTACGATCAACACAAGCAGGAAAAATCACACTGCAACCTAACATACGGTAATAGCGTGCTATCATATCAATCTGAGCATAATGAACAGCAAATCCAAGATGAGCACGTCCAGAAACATAAGGAGGCGGAGTATCAATAACATAGATGGGTTTAATTGGGTCTTTAATTAATTTGAAAACCTCATTTTCAGCCCAGAATTTAATAATTTCTCGTTCCTTACTCGTTTTCCATCGTTTCTGTTTGAGTTTAGGTTTGAACTCCATTCATTTTGCCCCTTTTCAGTGCTTCATGTAATAATTCGAATATTAGAGTCTCAGATCGTACAATAAATAGTTGAAAAATTAATTCCTTCAGAATACTAAAATAATCGTTGCAGAAAAATTCTTTTATCTCAATGACAAAAGAGAGACAGAAAAATGAGCGAAAATATTGTGATTTTCCACTAGCTGGATAGGTTAGGAGAACCAACAAAGTGATCCCAGCTGGATATCACTATTTATCACCCATTTTAGTTGATTTAAGAAAACCCTTTTTAAACTTTGATTTACGTCAATTATTAACATAATTTCAGATTGATACCCTTTTGTTTTCTTAACCTATCAGATCTTAAAATGATTACTCAATTAGAAACAATTCGGTACAAGACAATTTCACTTGAGAGAATAGCTATATGAACCCTGATATTCTAGCAGAAGAACAGCTTAGACTAGAATTAATCCGTGTTCTATCGAAATTTTTTCTGAAACATATAGAAGAGCTGGTAAGAGACCAGACGGGGGCTTTTTTTCCAGTAGAAAAAATTGAAAATCTAACTCTAGGGAGGAGATTGGGAAGACGGAAAGAACTACAATTAATGACTGTAGAAGTTGTAGATTCATTACAAAACCGAAATTATAACGTTGATCTTGCATTTAAATTTCTTCCTGATCCTGAAACAGCTGCAGAAGAGGGAAATGGAGCTGTTTGGTTAGGGGAAGTTTTAAAAAACAACATAAAGGTTCACACACCTCAATTGTTGTATTTTTCTCATGCAAATTCCTTATTAATATATGAAGGCCTTAGAGAACCGCTAGAATTCTTTGATAGTGAACTTGACCAACCACAAAAACTTTTTTTAGCAGGAATGGCATTACCCTATATTCATGGAATTTTTAAACACAAAGTCTTTGTTGATCGGTATTTACATTTGATTTCAGAGGTAATGAAGGGATTACAGGTGTCTCCTGGGGATAAGGATGAGCTTTCTTCGCTTTTTAAAGATGAATTTCGTCGTATCGGATTAAGTGACGCTGGTGCAAATTGTTTTGGAGATTATCATCCTGGAAATATAATGTTCAAAGAGGAGGAAAGATCAACAAGCAATACTGGGGATTTAAAAATCGATAAAAATGAAATTTATCTAATAGATCCTGCATATATAGACAGAGAGGGGAATGTTGATCGTGCAGAAGATATTGGGACTTTTTTCTCCAAATTTGCTTATAATGACTTTTATCTTTCCCAATCGTTTGATAAAACAGTATCAGACTTTGAACTCATTTACCAAGGGTATGATTACACGATCTCTCAAAATGGGATCACTCTGGAAGAATATTATCCTGAAGGAACAACATTTGATTTTCATATTGCTCTTGGGATTTTAATTGATACAATGTTTAAAATTCGAAATCCTAAGTTAATCAATCCTCAGGATAGAGTTCAAACAAGTTTAGAAGCAGTGAAGAACATTTTGAAAAACCATCCATTTGAGATTTAAAAAGATCTCCAAAAACCCATTTCTTCAGAGAAATAAAAGGAAGAGCACTTATTATTCAGTTACTAAGCATTCCTCCTGTACTAATGAAAATGGTTTTATGATATCCTAATCTTTATGAGTGATTTTCTCCTGAATATATTTCCTGAAATGAATAAGAATTGGGGGCAAAATATTCCATGGATTCACAGAATCATAAATTTGACTTTTCTACAATTTTAAATGGTTTAATATGTCCTGTAGATCAAAATAAACTTGTAGATCTTAGTTGTCCAAAGTGTGGTACTAATTATACTAAGATAGGACGAATTCACTGCCTTCTACCAGATATTAAGGACAAGGGGAAGCAACAGGAGAAGAAAAGATATGATTTGTTAGGAAGGTCTCGGAATTTAGAGGATCTCGATCCTATTGGTAGGCTTTATCCAAGGAAAATTATGATGAACAATCTTAGAGTTTCGTCTGTCATTAAAAGTGCACATATCAACAAGAATCAATTAGTCTTGGATGTTGGTTGCGGAAGTGGCCATCCAAGTCTTGCAATAATTAGAGAAAAAAAAGTCAAAGTTGTTGGACTTGATCTTTCGAGTGGAGCGTTAGAATTTTTTGAAGAAATGGCCATTGGAAAGAGGCTAGAGAACAGAGTGCTGCTATTTCAAGGCGATGCAGAGAATCTTCCCTTTGATGCGAATCTCTTCGATAGAGTCATAAGCTTTTCTAGTCTTGAGCATGTTCCTCACCCTGATAAATTCATTGAGGAATGTGTACGAGTTTGTAAATTTGGTGGATATGTTTCAGCTTGTACACCAAACAAAATGGCTGACCCCTTACGTCGTCTAAAACCCGGTGTATTAAAGCTCACATCAATATATTCCAAGAAACCTCTCACAAAATCCATCGATCAAAAGACAGAAAAGATACCACCATCACCTTATCATAAAGAGTTCATTGACAAAGACTTGAAAATTCTCTTTGAAAATAAAGGATTAGAAAGCGTTTCAACATCATATTTGATATATCTACCAACGGGAATACCACGTCCTATCGGATCCATTTTGTCCAAACGCCCCATTATATATTTTGAGGATATTATTTCAAAAATTCCATTATTTAGGAGATTTTCAAGTTTATTAATTGTGACTGGTAGAAAAAAAGAATAAAAAAAGGAAACTTTGGGATCTGTAACTTAGATGAGCCAATTAATAAGAGAATGCAAGATATTGTTAATGCTATTGGTAGGATCCCATGCACGAACGATCAATATTCCAGTAAAATATGTTAAGATTCCCTTAAAAGGTAAAAAAGGTGGTTAAATAACTTGGTTGACGTCAAAATACCTACATTCAAAAAAAAACGTCATTCTATGGTTCCTTTCTTTGTATCCTGCAAAATACAATTAAAATTGAAAATAAAAAAGAATTCTTTATATTTTTTTTGAATTTTTAGTGGAAATAACATCAAATTTAAATTCACAATAATTTCGTATTAACTGCCTTCCTTGCTGAGCTCAGTTGGTGTCTGTCAAGGTAGAAAATAAAAAGACGGGATAGATAGTTTTTTCGGTGAGATTCATTAAGATTCATTTAAAAAGGTAAATAATTCGCGTCTCAACGAATCTAAGGGTAATTGGTTCAATTTTACAAGTACAATCATTTTCTCATAAGAGGATAATAAGAAGACAGAAGAAGGAGTCTTTATTATGGAACAGATCTCCAATAACGATAAATGGGAAGTCCTTAAATCCATGTATAATGAATTTGGACTAGTAAGGCAACATCTTTATTCTTTTAATGAATTTGTGGAAAAAAAATTAAACGAAATTGTTCAGGAACGCCCAAAAATCGAACCTGATATTGAGGGTTTTTACGTCAAACTAGAAGGTATTGATGTTGGAGAACCTTCAGTGAGAGAAGCTGATGGCTCAGAACGAACCATATACCCCATGGAAGCTCGTGTTAGGAATTTAATTTATTCTGCCCCCTTAAATTTGAAAATGAGACCAGTTTATGTAGATGCGGGCATTGAAAAGGAGGAAGAGGTTGTAATAGCCTACATTGGCCGTTTACCTATTATGTTAAAATCAAAATCTTGCTTATTATACAATTTAGGTCGAGATGAATTAACAAGGTTAGGGGAGGATCCAGAGGATCCTGGTGGTTATTTCATCATCAATGGATCAGAAAGAGTAATTGTGACACAGGAATATTTAGTTTCCAATCGAGTTCTAGTTGATAAAGGACGTAAAGGCTCCTCTACAACTGCAGTAGCAAAGGTTTTTAGTACTGTCGCAGGCTTTCGTTCTTTGGTTTCTGTTCAACGTAGGAAAGATGGTAGATTACTTGTAAATTTTTTCAGTGTACCGAGACCATTACCTCTAGCAGTTCTCATTAAAGCTTTAGGTGTAACAATTGATCGCAATATAGCTAATCTAGTTACAAATGAGCCTGAACTGATCCAAGAGCTGTTACCAACTCTTCGTGAAGCAGCAGAAATAGTAGATCAAGAAGAGGCCCTTGATTTCATTGGAAAAAGAGTTGCAGTTGGCCAAACAAGACAATATCGCATACTGCGAGCAAAACAGGTATTAGACAACTATTTGTTACCTCATGTAGGTAAGGATGAAAGTTTTCGACATCAAAAAGCTCTCTATCTTGCACAAATGGCTTTGAAGGTAATTGAACTTAACCTTGGCCACATTGATCAAGATGATAAAGATCATTATGCTAATAAACGATTGAAGTTAGCAGGAGAGATGCTAACCAGTCTATTTAGAGTTGCATTCCATTCATTATACCGTGATATTAAATATCAATTAGAAAAGGGTGCAAGAAGGGGTAAATTGCCAAATTTAAGAGTTGCCATGAGAGCTGATGTTATTACTGAGCGTATTCGGCATGCTCTTGCTACAGGAAATTGGGTTGGAGGTAAAGCTGGTGTTTCCCAGTTGTTAGATCGCACAAATTATATGTCAACTTACAGCCATCTCCGTCGTGTTATTAGTCCATTAATTCGAAGTCAAGCTCATTTTGAAGCAAGAGATTTACATGCCACTCATTGGGGAAAAATATGCCCTAATGAGACCCCAGAAGGTCCTAACTGCGGATTAGTTAAAAACCTCGCTATGCAGGCCTATATATCTATTGGTTCAGCTGAACAACCCGTTTATAATTTTATTTTTCAGAATTGTAACATTAAACCAGTTACAGATGCCATAGATCATAAGGGGATTCATATTCTTTTAAATGGTAATCTAATCGCAACAACACGTCATCCTGAGGAATCTTTTAATTTAATTCGTGAAGCCAGAAGAGCTTCTAAACTTCATCATGAAATTAACTTGGCTTATTTTGAGGAAAATCGTGTAATTTCGATAAATACAGATGGAGGTCGTGTTCGAAGACCCTTAATTATCCTAGATCAGGAAATGGAAGGAACAAAGCGAATTGCAGTCACACGTCTAAAACGCATTCATGTTGAGAAATTGAAAAAAGACGATATTAAGTTTTCTGATCTACTTAGGGAAGGGATTATCGAGTTTCTCGACGCAGAAGAAGAGGAAAATTCTTATATTGCAATGACATTAGAAGAGATTCGATCCGAACACACCCATGTAGAAATTTCCCCATCTGCAATTTTGGGGATTTGTGCATCCATCATTCCCTATGCAGAACATAATCAGTCTCCCCGAAATACATATGAGGCTGGAATGACCAAGCAAGCTTTGGGATTATATGCCTCGAACTTCTATTTTAGGACAGATAGACGCTCACATATTTTGCAGGCACCACAAATCCCACTAGTCGGTAGTAAATCGATGGATGTTATTGGGTTTAATGATCGTCCTGCAGGCCAAAACTTTATTGTAGCTATCTTAAGTTTTCAGGGTTATAACATCGAGGATGCCATAATTTTAAACCGCGCTAGTATTGAAAGGGGTCTCGCTAGGAGTCATTTTTTCAGATCATATGTTGGTGAGGAGAAAAAATATCTTGGAGGACAAGAGGATAGATTTGAGATTCCCCAAAAGGGAGTTCGTGGGTATCGCGCAAAAGAAGTTTATAGACATTTAAGTGAAGTTGATGGAATAATTGAGCCAGAAATTGAAGTAGGGGGTGGTGACATTTTAGTAGGTCGTACTTCAAGACCAAGATTTTTAGAAGAATATATTGAATTGGAATCTTTAGAATCCTCAACGCCTCAACGGCGTGAAACCAGTCTTGCGATTCGTCATGGAGAAAAAGGAATAGTAGATGGGGTAATTTTAACAGAAACGTCTGAAGGGAGTACCTTAGTAAAAATTAAAGTAAGAGATCAACGAACTCCTGAGCTAGGAGATAAATTTGCATCTCGTCATGGTCAAAAAGGAATTATTGGGCATATTGTTCCTCAACGTGATATGCCCTTTACTGAAAATGGAATCGTTCCTGATCTAATTATAAATCCCCATGCAATTCCAAGTCGAATGACATTAGGACAGATTATTGAATGTATGAGTGCGATTGTTGCATGTTACGAAGGAAAACAAATAGATGCAACATTATTTGAAGCACCAGATCCCGAAGATATCGCAGGAAAACTCCGTAACTTAGGTTTTCATCCCTATGCTGAATCAGTAATGTATGATGGTATGACTGGACAGAAACTTCCAGCACGAATTTTTATTGGTCCCACATATTATCAAAAACTGCACCATCTTGTCGCAGACAAGATTCATGCGCGAGCCAGAGGGCCTATTCAGATTTTAACAAGACAACCCACAGAGGGGAGAGCTCGAGAAGGAGGTTTGCGTTTTGGGGAAATGGAGCGTGACTGCTTAATCGGTCATGGCGCAGCTCTTTTACTGAAAGAGAGATTATTAGAAGAATCAGATAAAACAGAGATTTTTATTTGTGAGAAGTGTGGGTTAATAGCTACCTGGGATCGTAAGAAGGACCAGACATATTGTAATGTTTGTGGAAACGTTGATACAGGTATTTTTAAGATTGCAATATCTTATGCATTTAAACTTCTTCTTCAAGAGTTAATGTCTCTTACAATCAAACCCCAACTCATCTTAACTGATTCAACTCACTGAATAAAGTGAAAAGAATGTCATCAGACAATAGTAGAATGGGAACAGCAAGTTTCTATAAAAGAGCAACACGAATCCTTAGACTTGCTAAAAAACCTGAAAGATCAGAGGTTTTCTTAGTCATTAAGATTACCGTTGCTGGAATGGCAATCCTCGGGATCATAGCATATGTAATCCGACTTATACTCTCTATAGTTCTGCAACGCCCAATGTAATTCCGATAAGGTTATATGGAGCCCTATTCCTTAATCATTCTAGAATGTGGTTAGATTGCTTGAAAAACTTGGCATATTTTGTTTCAAGGTAAAAAAAGGACAAGAATTCAATGCAGCAGAAGCAGTTGCAAACCGTGCAGAATTAAACCGACTTGATATTAAAACCGTATTAGTAACAGAGATCCAAGGATATATTTTCATTGAAGGCGATGTTCAAGATATAACTCGAGCTGTTGAAAGTGCTCACTACATTGGTAAGCAGTTGGGACGTGTTCCCGTTTCAGAGTTAGAGGGTCACCTTATACCAACACCTGTTATCGAAGGTTTGAGGCCAAATGATATAGTGGAGATCATTGATGGTCCATTTAAAGGTAGTCGAGCAAAAATCTCATCAATTTACCATGCTCGAGAAGAAATTACTGTGGATTTGCTAACAAGTAGTGTTACTATCCCAATCGTTCTTCATGCAGATTCGGTAAAACTCATTCAGCCAAGTGAAGAGGAACGGGAAGAAGATTCTGAATTATAAAACAAGAGAAAAATCTACTTTGATAGAAAAGATTGATCAATTAAGAGTCATGAAAGTCAAAATGATAATAATCTTAGAATTGTTCATTTTCTACATATAAAAAGTTGTGAAACCTAAGTGTCTCTTTTAGAGCTTCTAATCTAATATTCTTACCCTCTTATCTTCATATGACTTATTAATACTGAAAAAAA
>CAZALJ010000021.1:0-12729 GCA_964485715.1 uncultured archaeon | reverse complement strand
AAATTTGTCAGAATTGAGTCAGAACCTAGTTTATTAAGACCTGATATGCATAATCAGAATTCTTGGAAGAAAATATGATTTAGAAAAGGAAAATCAATTGAGAAAACAACATGAAAAAACAGAATAACAATCTTAATCTCTATTGTTTAACGTTCTCTCGGAGTATGTTAACAGGTGATAGACGTTATTGCCGCCATCTTGATGGCTATTTTTCAAGGTATCATCGAATGGCTACCTATTTCATCTGAGGGCCAATTATCTTTGTTATTCGTCAATTTTTATGGCATGGATGAACTAGAAGCTGTTACTCTAGCCTTACTACTGCATATCGGTACAATGATTTCTGTATTGTGTTTTTTTCGATCTGACTTCCGACAAATGCTTGATTTAGAAGCTGATATCACCCAGGTAACCTTATTTGCTACTTTTGGAACCGCATTAACAGCTGTTCCTATTGTTCTACTTTTCAAGAATTCCTGGGATATATGGATTGAGTATCTTCCAATTTCACCTGATATCCTTTTCACGGCGCTAATTGGAGCACTTTTAATCTTAACAGGGCTGATACTTACCAATCAACCAGAACAAGGTACTCGGGAACTGAATTCCATAACCCAAAAGGAAGCGCTGCTTCTAGGAATGGCTCAAGGGATTGCTGCATTGCCTGGTATCAGTCGAAGTGGCATAACGATCACTGTGTTGTTGTTTATTGGCTTGACTCAACGGGAAGCCTTACGTATAAGCTTTATCGTTTCAGTTCCAGCAGTTTTAGGTGCAACGGTCTTAGAGTTCGTTTTAAGTGGTTTTTCAATCCAGAATGACGCGCTCATCGTTGGTAACATTGTATTTCCATACTTATTATTAATTTTCACAATTTTATTGACTGCTATTGTAGGGGTAATATCAATGAATGGTCTACTGAAATTGAAAAATTTGCCATATGATAAGTTTTGTATAATATTTGGCACTGGTACTATCCTCCTCGCAGCATTGTTATACACTATTCAGTTAGTGAGCTAATATGACATTATTTCCAACTCATCTAAGTCTGGCGTCCATATTACTTTGGACTTTCTTGCCTACCTCCGAAAAGGAAAGATTCCACCAGAAAAAACTATATTTCTGGTTAGTGGTAGCTTTTTCAGTCTTACCTGATCTCGATGTGTTTATTATTGGATTACATAGAGGGATTTCCCATAGTGTGATCTTTCCTATGATTATGATAATTCTTGGAACATTTTTTTATTACAATTTTCAATATATTAGTCATCCCTCTTCAGATAATCAGAAAATAGAAGAAAAACTGGATAAACAGAGCTTTTTAGGACGCTGTATTATATATGCAGGAATCTTATGGTTAATTCATATCATTCTCGACTTGGAATATCCCTTGGCAATTTTTTATCCATTATCAGATCGTCTGTATCAGTTTAACTTTGTAATCCTCTTCGATGTTATGCCTTGGCTAATATTTCCAGCCACAATTGCAGGGATAGGGTTTGAAATTTCTGGAATATCATATTTAAAAGGTTTAATGACGTATTTTGTGAATCTCCCCCCGACAACTAGGGAAGAAATTTACGGCCATGAGCCCGTAGCTTTCTCTATTGACGATTTCTTTATCCATATGATTTTATTCGTGGTTTTCCTAGTGTATGTTGCACGTCCAATGGCACCAACGGTTGATTTAACCCGTTTATCTGAGTGGCGGAAGAAGGTTCAATTTGATGGTCTTATTTTGGGATTAGGAGTAATTTTACTAGTAGTGGGCTTCACTATCGGCCCGATGATCGGAACTCACACTACAGATACGAGTTCTATCAGAAGCTCTTTTCAGGCATCCTCAACTGTTTTCTCACCTACGATAGCAATTACTTTTAAAACTACGAATTATTTATTCCAACCCAACACAGTATTTTCTATAGAAGGTACGTTAAAAACAAGTTCGAAAAATGATCCATTTGACCAAATATTATTATTAACAACTCAAGAATATTATAATAACTTTTCTAGTGGTGTCTCGCAACTATTTAAACAGTATCCATTGAACACAAGTGAAAACATACTTATGTTTGAAACACATTATCAAACCTTATTTTCTGATCTCATCACAAATCCTTTGGCTATGAATTTAACAAACCTCAACGAGACCAGTTTACACACCAAAATGTTGAGTGGGTCTTTCACTTTAGTAGGGGTAGTGGAGGATTGGAATTCAACTCAAATCCTGAATGGTGACCAGTTATATGAGAACACACGACTTGAAGTTATAATAACATCCAGCCGTTTCACCCTTCTGTTTTTCGGGATAATGTCAATAATTACAGGAGTAGTAATATCAGTTGTTTCAGTTATGGTTAAAAAGAGGTAATAATTCAATCATTCAATCACCGAAATGAGTGAATTAGGAGACATAACACATGCCCTCATATCGTTGTCAAAATTGTGGAAACGTTGTTTCACCAATTCCTAAGCATTGTGAAAAAGAAATGGTGATAGGGGAAGTTGATGGGATACCAAGCTTATTATGCGCTGTAAACGGGGAATCATGTCACCATGAACCACTTCCGAAGTGTTGTTCAATGCCTGGCTACACTAGGTGGATTTAATCATATAAGTGGAACTGTTGGTGTCAATAGAGTGGTAATGGAAAATAATGATAGCACTATTAATAATTCCATCCACGATCAACCAGATAAAACCCACATAAACTGTTGTAAATAGCAGCAGCTTAGAAACGAATATTAACAAGTAAGGAACATTCATATGATTAAGTCCATACATTTATTAAGGCCTTTGTCCTAGGTTTACTCGGAATCAAAAATGGCAGAAAAGATCAAAATTGAAATTGGAAATAATGACGCAGCCATTGATGAGGATTCCCAAAAAATCAATGTAAGAAAGAAGAATAGAGAAAAATACAATTCTCGCATTGTTAATAAAAAAAATCACCAGTTCTCTTTAAACATTTTCTTCTATTCTTATCCCTTTCCTTTCAGATGTATCAAAAGAACAATTGGTTCCTTAAAAAACCAGCAGTAATCGTAATGTGATCATCCTCTACCCAAAATAGCAACCATATCATTGATACTTATCGATCTTTGTTTTCTTTTTTTTACCTTTGAATCTTCTTTTTTTAACAGATTTCTTAATATTTATATGAATTTAACTAGTAATTCATTTTATTTTTCATTAGAATTAAAAGAACTCTATTAACATGTACAATCATCACGAAATTTCTCAGCTGTAATCAATCTATGACAGATAATGAGAAAAGGATAAAGTAAAGAACAAAAATCTTTATTAGCAACTTGGTTTCATGTTATAATCCAATTCAAGAAGCGTATAAATGGATCAAACAGTGATACCTTCCACGGAACAGCACAGTGTACAATTTTATTAATATCATTTGAACTTAGGCGATTCATGTACCATTGAATACGGCTGTCTCTATCCATACAGATTTTATCAAAGAACTGACGCAATTTATAGGCTCTTTGGAACATTTTTAGCATTTGGAGTCGCCATTCTGTTTGATAATTAGACAATGGAATTTTCTCTCGGAAAAAACGTATAATAATGCTAGCTGCAATTGAACCTGCCACCATAGACGGCGGGATTCCTCCACCAACGCTCGATACAACTTGGGAGGCTGCATCACCAACCAATAATGTATTTGTCTTTAAATCAACAGTTTTTTGGAAAGGGGGTCCTACAGGAACGACACCAGCGATAGTTTGCGCAATATGAGCATCCTTGAGAATCTGACTTGCAGTAGGGTGAATATTAATTAGGTTAGATAACGCTTTAGAAACATTCATTTCACCTTTTAACATAGAAACGCGTACTCCAGCACCAACATTTGCAGAATTGTCATTTTTGGGAATGATCCAAGCATAAGCCCCGGGGGCATATTTCTCGCCAAAGAACATCTGCACATCAGAGGGGTCATATTGGTTCCTGATATCAGTCATTAAATGCTGTTTCACAATAACAAAATGTTTATCTGGTCTTTTTTCGGCCAGTCCTGTCCATTGAGCAATCCGAGAGCTCACGCCATCAGCTCCCACAATAACTTGAGGTTTAATTTGCACAGGTTTAACATCAGTTTGAGCAATTGTGACTTTTTTATTCCTCATATCAACAGCACAGGCAGATGTCCAAATTTCGGCCCCGTGCTTTTTTCCCACTTCAATCAAGTGAGAGTTCCAATTTCCACGATGAAGAGAATACCCCTGAAAAGGAGTTTTAATGACTTTTCGTTCTGGAGAAAAGAAGGAAATAGTTTTAGTATAAGTACTGATAAACTGTTTGTCGAAAGTGAAAAACGAACGAACATTGGGGACATCAGGTATTAAAGTAGCTATTTCTTCGGGAGATGGCATAAACTCCCCACATTGAACAGGAAATCCAGGTTTTGGCCTGTGATCGATTGCTAAAATCGAGATCTCTGATCCAACGGATTGAGCTAATCTTGATAGAACTGTGGCGCCTGCAGGGCCTAAGCCTATAATGAGAACATCTACATCCATACGATGACAACTCGATAATGGGAAATTAAGTGGAATTAAAGACTAAGCGCAGGAGGCTCCTGTTCACGTCCCCAATAAATTCTGAGCAGCAGAAAGGGCAAAATCAAGGAAGGGAGCAGGAAGAATACCAATTATTACTATAAGAAAAACTGAAACGCCTATAGTAAGCTGATATGATAAAGGGATAGTAAATGGGGCAACTTTTTCCACTGGAATGACCGAAACGTCATCACGATCTTCTATAGGCGTATCTACAATCATTAGTTTTATTACACGAAGATAGTAGAAAATTGAGATAGCGCTATTAATAATACCAATCACAGCCAACCAAATAAGGTCTGCATAAACTGCTGCAAAAAATATTAGTAATTTAGAAACGAATCCTGCCAAGGGTGGAATACCTAAAAGGCTAAGTAAAGCAATTGTAAAACCAAGAGTTAACCATGGATGTTTTTTCCGCAAGCCTACATAATCCTCGATCTTTTCGCTTTGAATAGAAAATGCAACCACAATGACAACCGTGAAAGCGACTATGTTCATTAATGCATGGGTAAGAATATGCATTTCAGCAGCAGCAATTGAGAATTCTGCAACTGAAAAGTCTAAAGTACCAATAACTGAGGAGATTGGGGTACTGGTCACAGCAGCTAATGCAATAAGAATGTAACCCGCATGAGCAATGCTAGAATATGCTAACATCCGTTTAATATTCTCTTGCACTAATGCGACAACATTTCCTAAAGTCATTGTTAATATTGCAAGGATTGCAAACAGATAACCCCAAATAAAATCTATTTCAGTCAAACCAGCAACAATTATTCGAAATACAGCAACAAAGCCTAACGTTTTAGATCCTGCTGCCAGGAAGGTTGTAATGGTTGTCGGAGTTCCCTGATATACATCAACAGCCCACGCATGAAAAGGAACAGCGGCCATTTTGTATCCAAAACCAACTATTAAGAACATTAGGGCGAGAAGATGTAATGGGGAGAAGCTGGAAGTGTTTGCAAAAGCTGTAATGACGACGTCAATACTTGTTGTGCCCGCTATCCCATAAACCAGTGAGATACCAAAAAGAATGAAAGCTGAAGACATGGCACCAATCAAGAAGAACTTTAAAGCACTCTCACTAGTCTCAGCTCGAGATTTTTGAAAGGCTGCTAATGCATAAACAGGAACACTACCAAGTTCCCACGCCACAAATAGAACTAGAAGATCATTGGCTGCGGCAACTAACATCATTCCAATAGTTGCAAAGATTAACAAGATGAAATAAATTCCTATAGTTCGTTCAGAACTCATATAATCAATACTTGAAGTAGCAATAAACAGTAGAACTATTAGAAAAATCATAGCAAAAAAACGATAGAAATTATCAATAACTAAAAGACCTGACTCACTTGAAAGATCAAGGAGGTCATTTTGATTTCCAAATACATGCACAATATCTGTACCAATTCCAAGAATTACAACATACAAAGAAAAGAGACTTCCCAGAATAGTAATTACGCCATAGAACCTACGTCCTAGATTAAATGCTTCTAGGACGAGACAAAGGAGGAGAGATCCTATTAGAATTAGGAAGGGAAGGAAAACAGTCAAGATATCGCTCATGGTTCTTTTTCACCTTTCAGCTTTTACTCTCTAAAACTGCAAACCAAAGAAAGTTGTAGCAGTTTCCATTAAATCTAATAGAATAGCAGGAAAAATCCCTAAAAGCAAAGTAAAGAAACAAAGCAATGCAAGTGTTGCATATTGAGACCAATGTGATACGTCATGAGCATGTTCTAGTTCTGGATTCACATCTCCAAACACCGTTCTTTGAAGCATCCATAGATAATAAGCAGCTGTGAAAATAATTCCAAGAGCTCCGATTACAGCCAATATTGCTGCCCACTCAAAAAGAGCAACAAATACCAATAATTCTGACCAAAAACCAGCCAAACCTGGCAAACCTGCACTAGCAAAGGAACCAAATACTAGAACTGCTGCGGTAACAGGCATGTTTTTCGTAATTCCTTTTAGCTTGGGAATATCACGTGTATGAGCAGCGTGTCCAATAGTTCCTGCAAGGAAAAACATCAAGGGGGAAATTATTCCATGAGCAATTTGCATATACATAGCGCCAGCAAAACCTATGTCAGTTTGAGTCGCAACACCTAATAAGACAATTCCCATATGACCGACTGAGGAATAGGCTACTAGACTTTTCATATCCACCTGCCGGAGTGCAACCCAAGAACCATAAAGTAATGAGATTAACCCGATAATTGCGACTAACCAAGCAAACTCAGATAATGCTTCTGGTAAAAACCAGCCACCCATTCGTAGTAAGCCATAACCACCCATTTTCAGTAACAAACCAGCCAATATCATGGATCCTGGAGTTGGAGCTTCAACATGAGCCAAAGGTAACCAAGTATGAAATGGTACGCTCGGGACTTTTACAATGAATCCAAAAAGCAAAGCAAGGAAGATTAACAGCACAAAAGGCTCTACTCCAAAGTTTAACTGACTTATTAATTCAAATGAAAAAGTTCCACCTAGATTACCACGTAGACTAGCTGATTCTAACCAGATCCCAATAATTCCTAGAAGCATGACCAACGATGCGACGTGCGTATAGATGAAGAAGTAAATCGCTGCATATTCCTTTTTAGGGCCACCCCAAATACCAATAAGGAAGAACATCGGAACGAGAACCAATTCCCATGCAACGTAAAAAATTACGAAATCAGTTGCAACAAATGTTCCCAGGACACCAGTCTCTAATAGCATTATCATCGAGTAATATGCTGGTTCTCTTTCATGAATATCTTTGAAAGAGGCAAGTACGGCTACAAAGAAGATAAAACTGCCTAGCAGAACTAATGGTAGGCTTAAACCATCAACGCCTACAGAATAGTTCATCCCTACTGTCTCAATCCAGGGGATTTCTTCGACTAAAGCCCAGCCACCAGTCGCCAATTTAGAACGGTCTGCATACAAACTTGCAGGTAGGAAGGAATGATTTTCAAACATCACCCAAGCCAAAATGGCGAGTAGCATTACAAAACCACTTATAATCAAAGCAAAATACTTTGAAAATTCATTACGAACACGACCCACTAGCCATGTTGGAAACGCCGCCAAAATAGGCAGGAAAAAAATCAAGGTTAATACTCCAATTTCAATTTCGCCAAATTTAAAAAGTGCTACATCGATAATCAATATCTTCAACCTTCGTTTTGTTATCATATTTATTAGAGGGGTACCACCCCTGCTACAATAATCGCAACTAGTATGAAAGTAATCGCTCCCAGGAGAGTATAGAGAGCGTAATTTTCTACAACACCAGTCTGAATTCGGCGTAGATAACTACTGGTTTTCATAACTCCTTTAGCTGAATTCCGAATTATACCGTGATCAATCACACGCTCGTCTGTGGCTTTTGCTAAACCACATAGAGCTACAGAAACCCGTGCAGTTAATCGAACCAATCTATCAATAACATGGTCATCCCACCATTTGGAGAGCCCACAGAGTTCATATCCCACCCAACCAACGAGTCTCACAGCACCGTCGAAGATGTTTCTTTCTATCCAATTCATTGCAGCGCAGTACTTAGCATCAACAAAATAAACAAATGCTAGATAGAGATCATCTAAATAGTACCCCTTTTCTAGGATCCGTTGAATGCCTCTACCAAGCATTGTTGTCTTAATTTTGCGGATGACTGAACGAAAACTGCCCTGTAGTAATGCGATGCTATCAGGGTCTGCCACTTCAATGTTGAATGACGGTTCTCCTTTGGGAAAGCTGACTTGAGCATTTGCACGGGGATAATAGATTAAATACGCCAGAGCTATTCCAAGAACTGTTACAGCAATTGAGGTATTACCTGTCACAAGATCAAAAGCTGGTCCTTCACCACCTTCTAACCACTCTACCAAGTGGTGTTCCATGTTAAAGAGTGGCACAGCTAATCCTATCGTATAGATACCAGCCAATACAAGGGAAAGGATAGCTAGGATCCATAATGGTCCAGTCATCCACCGATCAGATTCATGAATATGATGACCCGAACGGTTTTCACCTGAAAAGACTAAGAACCACATTCTAAAGATGTAGAATGCGGTTAGAAATGCTGTAATTAACGCGGAGAGCCAGACTAGTGCGATTAATGGTTCTTCAACATAACCATCCCGCAGCAATGTCTCTAACCATGATACTCCATGGTAATTCAATGTATGCGATATGATTGCGTCTTTACTAAAGAAGCCATTTCCGATGCCTGCGAGTGAAAGCGAGCCGATAGCCATAACCTTCCAAGTATCTGGCATATGTGATTTTAAACCACCCATTTCACGAATATCTTGCGTTCCAGATCCATGAATAACTGAACCCGCGGATAAAAAAAGCAATGCTTTGAATATCCCGTGGTTAATGACATGAAAAATCGCGACCGCCATTCCTCCCACACCTAAACCTATGGTCATATATCCCAGTTGACTGATAGTGGAATACGCCAAAATTCCCTTGATATCTGTCTTTACTAATGCAATGCTGCCAGCCATGATTGCTGTTATTCCACCAATTAAAGCAACCACTAATAATACGTTGCCATCACCTATCTCGTTTGCATGTTCAAAAACAAAATAACTACGTGCAACCAAGAAAATCCCTGCTTTCACCATGGTAGCAGAATGAATTAAACAACTAACAGTAGTTGGTCCAGCCATAGCATCTGGTAGCCAAACATGAAGTGGAAACTGCGCAGATTTCCCCACAGCACCCCCAAAGATCAATAGTGCAATAATTACAAATAGCATGGGATCAATATCGAGAATTCCTTCTTCCAGCATATGACGGATTTCGAGAAAATCGAATGTTGGATGACCTACAGCAAGAGTCTCCAGATAAATGAGAATAATTCCTACAAACAGGAACACATCCCCTACCTTTGTAGTTAGAAACGCTTTCTTTGCAGCTGACGCAGGATGAGGTTGTCCTTCTGGAACGATCTCTTTATCGTAAAAGTAACCAATCAATAAATAGGAACAGACACCCATGACCTCCCAGAAGAGGAATAATTGAATCATGTTAGGAGAAAAGACTAAACCCAACATTGCTGCAGCAAACAAGTTAATCTCTGCATAATAACGTGGGGAACCATCATGCGCCATATAACTTCGACTATAAACTGCAACCAAAAATGAAACTAATGCAACCATTAAACTAACGACGGCAGCAAGGGGATCTAACAAAATTCCAATATCTAGATTGAAATCTCCAATATAAATCCATTCCATCAAAGTGATTGATTCCTCGATATGCTCTCCTGCGAAGAGTCGAAGCAAGATTTCTCCTGAAACAATAAGGGTCAGTATAAAACTAGCTCCTAAAGCAACAAGGGCAAAAATATTCCCATGAGCCTTTTCATCGATATATTTTCCGAAAAATAATGTAATGAACGCTGTTACAATAGGAATGAGGGGAATGAGAAAAGCAAAACCACCAAAAATCAATTCAGACAGGAGAATTCACCTTCTTTCTAACCTTTCAGTTCAATGAAGTCTGTTGCATCTACCGTTCCATGTGTTCGATAAATTGATAGAATAATGCCTAACCCTACTGCTGCTTCTGCTGCAGCTAATGCAATGCTGATAATGACGGCCACATAGCCTGTAACAACACCGTCTAAAATAGCGTCATTATAAAGGGTAAAGATTGCGAAATTAATATTAGCAGCGTTTATCATTATTTCAATTGATATTAGCATACGTACTGCTGATTGAGACTTAATGAATCCCGCAAAGCCAATTAAAAACAAAATAAGGGCAAACCCAACGAATACCCAAGCAGGTATGTCAATCATATATCTTCCACCTCTTTTTTAACCAGATATACACTACCAAGCATTGCTGCCAATAAAAGCAATCCTAACACTAATATTGTACCCCCATGATCCGTAAATAACATTTTAGCAATATTACCAATCAAAATTGCCTCATCAGGTTTGTTAGTCAGGTCTGGTTTTTGCCAAAAATTGCTACTAACTTTTGAAATTGTATAAAACGCAATAGCAAACAGGATAAAGCTCCCAGCAAAACTCAATCGCCAATCTAATAGTTTCAATCCTTTTTCTTTCTCAAACATGGCCTCTTTTCCAGAGAGGGATATTGCAAACAACATTAAAACCGTGATCCCCCCCGCATACACAATCAACTGTACAACCAAGAGTAGAGACGACTCGGCATATAACAAAAATATCATAGCAACTCCTAACAAGGTGAATATCAACCATAATACTGCATGGTAAACACTTCTAACTGTTACAGCAAGGAATGCTGATCCTGTGGTATAACCAAGTAATATAATTAAAACTAATAATTCTAAAGTCTGAAAGAAATCTGTTGGGATCAAATACGCCATTTTCATTCCTCCGTCTCTTTCCTCTCATGAATTAGAAATTCCTCAATTGGTTTTCCATACGTTTCTACATACTCTTTCTGGTACTCTTCATACTCTTTCGGGAAATACAGCTTGTAGACATTGTATAAATCATAATAATTGTAGTACAAATCTTCCTTTTTTGAAGAAGCACCATCAAACCCAGCTGAATGATATAAAGCATCAAATTTGCAGGCATCAACACAAAAACCACAATACAAACACCGACCGATAAAGATTTGAGGTGATTCTAATGGTCGTTTTTTTGTCCAGTGAGGAGGTTGAGGATCGAGTAACTTCATTTCAATGCATTTATTGGGACAAACTCGGAAACAAGCTTTACAACCAGTGCAATTCATAAGGTTCAAGGCTATTAATCCACGAAAATTAGGAGAAATATGTGGAGTGTGTTTGAAAACATCTGAAAAAGATAAGTCTCTATCTAAGACTGTTTGTCCTTTTTTAGCAAGCTCCTTCGGGAAATAAATGGTGTTCTTATTTCTACGATCGCCATCAGGTATAGTAATTGGTTTCTTGAGGAAAATATGCCGGAAGATATAAGCTAACGGCCTAGTAATCAACAAATTTGGAATATAACGAAAATTCACCATTTATTTGCTCACTCCAAAAAATTGTGGAAAATTTAAGATAATAAATACAGCATAGATTATGTTAAGAATTGCTAGAGGAATTAATCTCTTCCATCCTATATCTAGTAACTGATCTATTCTTACCCTCGGTAATGAAGCACGAACCCAGATGTACAAGAAGATAAATATCCACAGTTTCACTAAAATAATTATAAACGCAAGTTGGTGAATTGTCTCGATTTCATTCTTCAAAAGATTAAAAGGTAAATAGGCTCCTCCCCAGAACAAAAATATTCCAATAAACGCTCCGATCATGAGGATGAAATATTCTGTCGCCATTGACATCATATATCGAAAACCGGTGAGCTCAGTCCGCCAACCCATAACTAATTCCGCTTCCGCTTCAGGAATATCAAAGGGAATTCTCTCTGTTTCTGCTGCTAATGCAGTCATAAATACAATAAATCCAATGGGCATCAGAGCAGCAAAAGGTAAGAAAGTTTGTTGTTGAGCAATTTCGGTTAACGAAAAAGAGTGAGTAACCAATACAACTGCTGTAATAGAGAGCATTAATGGAATCTCATAGCTAATCATTTGAGCTGCTGATCGAAATCCTCCTAAAAGTGAGTATTTATTGTTTGAAGACCATCCTGTGATGAGGACACCAACAGGGTATAAAGAAAATAGAGCAAAGATAAGTAAGAAACCTACAGCAGGACTTGCAATCACTAAAGTCGCACCTAGAGGTAATAATGCCCCTAGTATGAATGGAGGAGCAACTACAAAAGCAAAAAAGCCAACATTAAAAGGAAATTTATCTGCTTTTTCAGGTACAATATCCTCTTTTGAGAAAAATTTTAGGAACTCTGCAATATTCTGTAACAAGCCGAATTTCCATGTTCTTTTACCAAAAGGCCAAGAAAAGAAATGTCCATAGTTGAAATCTATAAACACAGGGCCTCGTGCAGTCCATGCCCGTCCTGACGCGATTTTTCTTTCCAGCCAGATTAACAGAATTGCGTTGACAATTAAAAATAAGAGAATGGTTGTCATTTCTAACGAATCGATGATGAATGACCTTATTGGACTCTCTTGCTCCGCAGGAACAAGACCCCTTAGAATAGGCAAAATCAAGCCATCAACAAGCCAATCATAAATACCGAAACCCATATTCT
>CAZALJ010000020.1:0-13513 GCA_964485715.1 uncultured archaeon | reverse complement strand
CATAATCCTGCTGCATTCTATGAGGTGTTTGAGCCTGTCGCGGCTAAGCGTCTGTTAGATCGTCTGGAATTTCACTACACACCAAAACATGCCAGCTGGCTTAATATGGCTGAGATTGAGTTAAGTGTGTTAAGTCGCCAATGTTTAAAACAACGGATTCCCACGGGACAACATCTGCAAACAGAGGTGAACGCTTGGGTCAAACAACGTAATAAATCCTGTCGTACAGTCGATTGGCATTTTACTACTGATAACGCCCGAATAAAGCTAAAACAACTTTACCCATCATATTTGCAGTGACTAAGTACTAGCTTATGATTTTCATTAATGAGAAAAAGGAATTCTTAATTAACTATCACGTTATTTCTTGGTAATTAATAAGTCACCGGATAAATAAGAACTATGACTCCTATAATCATAATAATAAGAGCGCAAATAATGAACCATTCACGAAAGTATCGCTTCTGGACACTGTGATCTGATGTTTTTGTTAATTGTGTCCGAAAATTCCATGTAATCAATAAAAGTATAGCAGTTAAAAATATAGGCATCAAATTCTGCACTGTATGGGCGAGAACATTCAAGTATAGGAGTATTGCAATTAATAGAATGAAACCATAGCCAACTAGAGAAATATCCAGCAGCTTGACTGATTTCGGAAGGTTAAACCATCCTTTAAGATCAGAACTCAGGGCATTTTCCTCCAAACTATTCAACAAGACTATTTTTCATCAATTTTTTAGTATTTTTGGTTTTTTAGCTTCCCCTAAGCTCAGTAATTAATCTAAAATATTCTATAATGTGTTGTTTTATCACACACTAATAAACAATAACATTTTGTACCAACCTCACTCTAATATTGAAAAGAAACATTCAAATAAATGAATTGTTGAAGAGGTTACTACTATTAGTTGCTTATTTTCGATTTCTAAATCAACTTAAAAATATCAATATCCAATTTTTCTAAATTTTCAATGGTTTTTGGGATTATAAAAGAATATTTTAAAAATTCAGCCTATTTTTCCTTCTATCGATAAAAAAGTTGGGGATTTTTTCCATGAAACGAATAAAAACAATTATTCTAGGAGCCGCTGGACGAGATTTCCATAATTTCAACACTTATTTTCGTGACAACGAAAGATATGACGTGGTAGCATTTACTGCAACACAAATTCCAGATATATCAGGACGAAAATATCCCACAGAGTTAGCTGGGCCTTTATATCCAAAGGGCATTCCTATTTATCCTGAAAAAGATTTACCATCTTTAATCAAGCAATATAAGGTTGAACAAGCAATTCTAGCATATTCAGACTTGGCTTATGACTATGTAATGAATATTGCATCTTGGATTTTATCAAATGGTGCCGATTTTCGAATATTAGGCCCAGAGCATACAATGATAAAGTCTAAACTTCCAATCATTGCAGTGCTAGCGGTAAGGACGGGAAGTGGAAAATCTCAGACCGCCAGGAAAGTAGGCAAAATTTTAAGAGAGCAGGGGAAACGTGTCGCAGTTATACGCCATCCAATGCCCTATGGAAACCTTTTAAAACAAATTTGTCAACGATTTGCTACCTATGAAGATCTAAAAACTCATGAATGTACCATCGAAGAAATGGAGGAGTATGAACCCCATATTAATGAAGGAAATTTAGTTTTTGCTGGAGTTGATTTTGCTAATATTCTAGATGCAGCAGAAAAAGAAGCAGATATAATTCTATTTGATGGAGGGAATAATGACTGGAGTTTATACGATGCTGACCTAAGAATAACTGTTGCTGATCCACATCGTTTAGGACATGAAAGATCTTATTTTCCTGGGGAAGTAAACGTAAGACAAGCAGATATTGTCATAATTAACAAAGCAGGTACAGCTCCAAAAGGAAATGTAAAGAAGCTTAAAGAGAGTATTCAAGAACTAAATCCCCAGGCTCAAATTATCGTTGCAAACTCACCTATTAATATCAAAGACCCAAGCTTAATTACAGGTAAACGAGTATTAGTTGTAGAAGATGGCCCAACTTTAACGCACGGTGAAATGAAATATGGAGCTGGACATATTGCTGCTAAGAAATTCAACGCGAAAAAGATCATTGATCCGCGTCCTTTTGCAGTAGGAAGTATCAAAGAAACTTATGAGAAATATTCGCATCTGAACGATGTTCTTCCAGCGATGGGGTATGGCAAGAAACAGATGGAGGAACTGGAAGCGACAATAAATGCATCAGATTGCGATACAGTGATCATTGGCACACCAATAGATTTAAGTCGTCTTTTAGATATAAAAAAGCCCCATATCAGGGTTACATATGAATTGGAAGAGCAAGGTTCTCCTTCTTTAAAAGAAATCATCTTGAACTTTCTAAAATCTCATGTGAAAGATTGAAAAGATAAAATTGCATCATGAATTTGGGGAGATCCTCTTCTGTATAAGGAAACCCATATTTCTCATGATTTTCTAGCTAAAAAAACTTCTCGAGGACAATAAAGGTAGGATGGTATAATTCAATTTTGAAAAGTCTAATAGGATTCTTGGGTAGACACAACCATCATATAAAGTCCGATAAGTGCTAGAATTGCACTAATAAATGTAATAATAACTCCTTGTAGGGGAGGGTTCTCATAGATAAACATCAGGGCGGAAATAACAATACAACCTGCTAGACCAAGTCCTCCGATTATTGTGCCAGTATTTCCCTCACCATAACCAAAACTTTCGCGATTTCCATATCCTAAGCCTATACCTCCAACTACTCCGCAAATCCAGATGAAAAAAAGGTCAAAATATTCTTTCTGCTCTAGAGACTGATCTAAGAAATCAAGTCTAAATATCGCAATGACTGCTATCAATAGACTAATCGCCAATATTATTGTACCGATCAACGTAGGGGTTTTCATGTCATTAATCCTCAAAGCACATATCTTTTAAAGTAGTTAAATTATTCTGGCTACTGTGACTTTTATTCTTTTTCATAATCGAACTTATTTTGTTATCTAATTGATTAAAACCACTTTTTCTCATTATATTTCCAGCTGTTGAAGAGGATCGGTTACATAATTTAATGAATTTACGTAATTCAAGCTCTACAACGAAAATTTACCCTGTTAAGTTAATATATTTTACAAAAACGAAAATAAAACCTGAATTTGGTGAACTTCTTAATATAATGCTCGAAAAGCCAGATATTAAAAGTTCTGATGCATGTGAAGGTGTGGATAGAATACTCTTAGCCTAAAATTACCATAAAAATTTAAGACGTAGAACAGGTACGAGGTAAATGAAGCTCTTCCTAATGAAAGATATATGAGTTGTGGGCCCGTGGCTTAAACGCGTTATGATGACATATGCGTGGCAAAGCTTGGATAAAGTACTGCGCTGCGGAAAGTCAAAAGCTAAAGACTGGGAGATACGCAGGGATCAAGGGTTCAAATCCCTTCGGGCCCGCTAATCGTCCTATAATAATTCTTAGAACTCACAGTTATCTTTAGATTAGAGATATTTGGAAATAGAATCATGAAACAAAAAAATACATAGATTTCTATAGATTTAATTCAATCAATTATATATTAAACATTTAATCGAATTTCTTAAGAAATTTCTGAACAAATTTTCGTAATATCTATGTAGTATCAGCCTCTTTAACTTATTATAGAAATACTAAGGATGTGTTAAAAACTACTAGTTAAGTCTAAACTTTCGTTTATTTAGAACTCATCTACCTTCTCACGGAAAAAAAAATGCGCCCAATTATTGCCAACATATATGGAACATTAAGTCGTTCCTTTAAGATAAAAAAAAATAGGATCCGTTGTATTTCTGTACAGGATTTCAGGGATACAGACGATATTGAACTTGAGATGGAATATCGTAGTTTAATAATTATTTTTTTCAAAGAATTTAGAATAAAAAAACCTATGGGGGCCAAACGATTCTTACAGCGACTAAATGCATTCATTCGACAATATGAATATGATATGTTAAATTTAGGTAAGCTTGACTACCTCTTCCTCCTCCCTAAAGATTACAAACTTACAACAGATGCTTTAACGACAGCTACATGAATTCACTTAAATGAATTGAGAGATTTTTTTGAATTCATTCTTTTTTCTTTAGATTCATATAGATAAATATTGCATTTGACATAAAAAGGATAGAAGACGCAAAAAATAACCCCCAGAGAGCTAGATTTGGTGGTACTGGTGAAGGAAATGGAGGTTTTATATAGATACGTCCAGCACTTAGTTCAATAGATAAATAACCCACACGATTAGCAAAAAACGTCACATCGCAATATCCGTGGCTCAAACCTTCCGTACTTACCCATCCAAAATAATTTGAAGCATTATTAGGATCCAATTTCATGATTCTAGAACTCAAAATGGATCCTGTTCGCTCAAGAGTGATAAACAGATGTGTTTGTGAGATACTTTGGTTTTGAGAATTCACCAACGTTACATTACCGTGAACAATGTCACCAATATCAACCGATTGATCATCTAAATCTACCCATGGATCGTAGAAATTCATGATCCCTGTGTTTTTTCCTAACCACCTTACTGCATTTAAAAAGAAATCAGTGTTATCCAAGAAAAGGCTTGTAGTATTAGCAAGAGGTTCGATAAAACTGTTATTAAACATGTCTGCTGATCCAATAGCTAATATTCGAGCCCCATTTTCAAATTCTAAGGTTGAAATCAAAGTATTATTCTCCGATGGTTCTTCAGCCGAATTATCAAGTAAAGTAGGTTGATAATACAAAATTGCTGGCGCTTGATAGCTCTCTAATTTAGAATCATTGAATGAAACCCCCAATCCATTTGGACATATGATTTGAGAGATATTTTCAGTTAAAGGAGTTACCGGTGTTGTGAAATTTCGAACTAAGGCTTTATCTGGTGTAATAGAGCTTGAAAATCTGAATCTCAATCCGTAAGCAGTCAAGAGGTCGTTTAATGGCTCCTCAGTCTGGTTTCTAAAGCCAGTAGCTATTAGTACGGATTTTCCTATCCTTATAAATTCTTCTACATCATTAATTTCCTCTTCAGAAAAAGAAATGGTAGGTGCTAAAATGGTGAGGACATCAATACCCTCCAAATACCCCGAAGAAAGCTCTTCTTTGAGAAATACAACCTCATCTGCACTAAAAGTAACATTGAGAATAGACGTCAAATTAGTGATATCACTCGAATTTATGTCATTTTCGTGACTTAAATCAATCCCAATAACGATTTTAGATTCAACAGAGGGTTCAATTATACCCTGGACTGCTGAGATTTTCAGATTATTGCTGTTAATATTGAAACTAGTTAGAAAGAATACCAGGACTATTATGATCCAAGAGTTCTTCAGTTTACTCAATTAAAATTCCTCTTTCTTAATGTTTGCTCTCATTCCAGTATTAGTACGACACATGTCACACAATCTGTTGCTAGAGAAACTTTGGAGACGTGGGAGGTCAAATTTGACCCCTTATTCAGTCTTTTTTATGTACTTGGTTGAATAATAATCATTGAGATCACTCTTCTGGGTCTCAAGGTTAAGGTACTACAGAACGGTAAACGATAAACTCGCCTGCCGTGGGACTTGTACGAATTATTTTCAACACGTCTCCTACTTTAGCCCCCAAAAGCTGTACAGCTGGGTCTTCTGCTGATATTTTCGGCAATTGATACCTAAAAATGGAATATCTTTTTTCTAATTCCGTAACCTCTTCTTCTGTTGCAAACTCATGTAGAGGCACTAAATAGTGTTTGAATAAATTGAAGAAAGGAAATTTTATTGAGAAAGTTTCAATCCCGGCAGCTTTAGCCTCCCGCTTTGCGTAATGGGTATATTTGTTCAGGGCAAGTAAAATAGCGTGATCATAACCTTTTTTTTCTACTTCTTCCTTATAATCACGTAACTCTCGTACGCCAACAACTTCTTTTGTTGGAATTCTAACAATAATTGTTTTTTTATTGGCGTCTTTTCCATAAATATCATAATATTCTTCTTTTTCAATTTCAGAAGTTACATTAAATCCTCTGGTTGAAAGAATAGATTTGGCTCCGTCTATAACTCGTTCTCTACGACCATTCACACTTCGTATTCTCCAAATAGCGTTCAATCCGATAATGATGTCTCGTTTTTTTGTGTTTTTCTCTTTCTTAAGTTCGGTTAGTTAAGTTTAACTCTTCATTCGGCTTTCCTTAGAGAAAATCCTGACATGAAACGATTTTTTAGCAGTAGTTCAAGTTTTAAAACGTCTTTTCTGAAAAATTAAAAAATGGACATATCTTTGGGGAAAAATGTACTATTATTTGTTTATGATATTGATTATCGTAATCCCTAGGAAGGAAGCAAGAAAGATTGATCATCTCTATATTTCAATAATGGACAGAAATTATTACAATTCAAACAGTTAATACATTGACCTTCAATAACATGAATGACACTTAATTTGACGACAAGAGCTTTTTCACCGCATATATAAGTGCAGATACCACAACCATCACAATGACATACCCTATACAATATTCGAATTAATGATGAAATTTGTCCAAATAAGGAACTTTCATCTTTTTTCTTAATTATGATTGACCCATCACAAAAAACATCGATTCGTCCTTGATTGCTTGTAAAAACTGTAAGAATGTCTAATTCATCATTATATTGTACTTTTCCAAGAATTGGCATCAATTTCCTTATTCTTTTTAAATCGAACATTTGGTTTGCTGATAAAAAAGCTGAAAATCCGCCTTGAACACATGGAGAAGGAGAATCAGTGATCCTGAACCGCAACTCGTCTTTATTCATGAAGGAAATTTGAGAGGTAAGATATGAAATTTTTTCTATTTTTAACAAGTTTAGGATTTTTTTAGGAAAATATTTCCAACGCCATAACCCCCAATTGACATATTGATCTGGAAATCCATGTTTCTCTTGAATTTTGAGCAGTCTTTCATTTAATTTGCTAATTAAAGAGGGATAGGATTCTTTCATGATTTTAAAATCAGCTATAGTTGAAGCAGGGCACACCCAGCAACCAATTCTAATAAGCCCCTTATTGTATAATGGATTTAGAAATTTTGTAAGATCGTTTTTATGTATGTATAAAAAAACTTCAAAAGCGTTCCAGTTTCTAATCGGCGAAGCTGTGACTTGTTTAGGAATCCACGGATTATGAGAAACTTGTGGTTCTCGAGATCGTCCAAATGATTCATATCTTCTTCTTCCGATATAAGAAAGTACCTGTTTTTCATCAGGGAAATGGTTTTCCAATATTTCGTTCACAGGAAATAGTTTAGCTGATTTACAGCACCATCGAGAATTCCTTGACGGTGGTCCAAACTGATCAAACCGTTCCCAAAAATCCCAGGGCTCATTTTTTTTAATTATAACTTTTCTGTGGTATTTTTGCTCAATTAATCTTATATTTTCCAGTGTTTCAGGATATTCAAGTCCTGTATCCGAAAAAATAATTTTATAGAATACATTAGATCGTGCTACGAGATCTAATGTTACCAGGGAATCTTTTCCACCAGAGTATGACACAACATGACTTTCAAACTTTTTTCCAATTAGTTCAATGAATTTAATAGCTTTTTTTTCTAAAGTCTTTAATGCTTCTAAGTTAGCATCAATTATTTGATCCCAATTCAATATATATGATTTTAATGGGGCAATAGTGGTCTTTTTTCGATATTTTGTCTTTACAGCTACGCCCTTGTATTGTGGTCCCATTTTACCACCATTCATTTTTGCAAGACCGACTGCAATAACTCCTTCTTCACATACAACTATTACGGGATCATCTACAGATATATTTAAATCTGCAGATACAACACCAGGAGATAGAACTGATGCACCTTTAAGAATTGGATCTCTAGCTCCAGCATCCACGGCTACCCACCCTTTAGATTGAGCAGTCCATAATTCTGTTGCTAAGGAGATTCTTGGAAGTAACTCAAAATTCCCCTTAACAAGGTTAAATCGAAATATTCCAACTACCTCACCTTGAATAATTATCTCATCCATGCGATCAACATATGGAACTTTATTCAGAAGAATCACTTGATTTTTTATCAGCTTTTGAAATTTTTTCGCTGAAATATTGCCAAATTGAGAGTTAATAACTGAAACTATCCGCTTCCGATCGCCTTTGAAAGCTGGTCGGATGTCCCCAGGAGGAGACAACGGGATTTTCCTACCACTTTTATTGCATAGAGAGCATTTTTTACGAATCAGTGGTACGTGACAAGAATCACACCAGAAGAATCTAATTTTTCCTAAGTAGGGTATTTTCATTTTCAAATCGCTGCAATTGAGTATTGAAAAATTAATTTAGTAAGTAAGAAGTTAATAATTACATTTAGACTGTTAAATCAATATAACTAACTATTATAGAAGAAGAAATAGAAAATGTTTTTGAAATCACCTTAAAACAATATTAATTGTTACAAAAATCTTAATTATCTTCTTCTTAATATTTTTACGATAAAATTAGTTAAAGATAAAGAAAATAGCAACGTAAAATAACCCTCATAGCAGAAACAACAATAGTTTCTATAGTAAAAAAAATACAACCCGAGAAATCCTGTGGAATAAATATGCCATCCCCCTTTTGTGATAAATGTGGTACGTTAATAATTCCAAAGGAAAAAGTAGATGATAAACAACTGAAATTCTGGTGTCCAAATTGTCAAGAAGAAGTCGAAATTGAAGATACTACTATCTTTCAAGAACGTATTTCAATAGAACATACCCCTCGAGACCATACCCGAATTTTAGAGAATGAGCCACCCCCAGTACCAAAAATTTTCACTCAAACATATGAAGAACGTCGCAAAAAGCAATGTCATCATCCGAATGCTGTCTTTCGAGGTTTTTATCAGTTTTCTCGTGGGGATGAAGCATCACGAAAATATTGGTTTTGTCCAGACTGTGGTCAAGTCTTCAGATTTTCTGGAAAAGTCGATGTAAAACCTAAACGGCGAGTGATATCTGAAAAAACTGAAGAGAATAATTAACAAACTAAAAAGAAGAAGATTATCCTTTTTATCGTTGGAATAGTCTATAATTCCGAGTAACTTTCACTCTTTTTTGAATAAATCGATTATAAGATTAGGAAATAAATGAAATTCATATCTCATATCGGATTATTATCTAAAATCCACGATGAAATTCCTTTGAAGGCCTTTGGTGTTGCAAAGAAAATTATTACTTTCAAATAAGTGTCTAAAATTATTTTATATACTAATTTGCTATTAAATTCTTAAATGACGAGGCTGTTACACTTAATCCGAAGGTTGAAAGTACATGACAAGGGATGAAAAACGAAAATATTATAATGTTCTTAAAGAGTTTAATGGACAACAATATACCGGAATGAAAGTAGGAGGGAAACACAGATGGAACTATAAGAATGGAACTTGGAATGAGACAAAAGTATCGCCTGATAAATGGAAATTTGAGTTTATTAGTAATAAGTATAGAATTCGTCAAGCACCATTAGGTACAGGAGCTTTTAATAATACAAAATACCATTGGTATATAATTGCAGATCAAAAAGTCAATAAGATAGATGCAAATACTTATAGTACAAAAATGATGGGATTAAAATACAAAGTCGCACATAAACGACCGAATTGGAATTATTGGAATTATCAATATCATGGAGAAACATATGAAGACAGAATAGTAAGTATTTTGGAAGAAGTCATTGAGAAATTGAAAGCTAGGAAAAAAAGAAGAGAATTATCGAGCTTTTTTTGAAGTATTCCTGGAAAAAAGGTGACTTAGGATCAAAAAGATACGTATGAAAGAAATTTGTTAAACCAAGATGATGAAAGAAAAGAGAGAGAGAAAATTCCTTAAAAGATAATATTTAAAATATCTCTAATTTTTTTCCTACTTCCTCAAATGCACGAAGTCCTTCGTCTAATTGTTCTTTTGTCAGGGCTGCATTAGCTTGAACACGAATTCGATCCAATCCTCGTGGTACCATTGGGAAAACAATCGGTAAGGCAAAGACACCGTATTCAGTATATAGCAAACTCGATGCTTCCTTTGCCTTCAAGGGATCACCGAAAATGATTGGTATAATTGCAGTGGTTGAGGCACTAGTTATTTCATGATTATAACCCATATTAATGATTTGTTTTTTGAAATAATTGATATTATCCCAGAGTTTTTTAACAAGATCAGGTTCTTCATGCTCGATTAGATCAAGAGCCTTGATCGACGCGGCTGCAGTCGCAGGGGGGTGACTAGCGGATAATAGATATGAACGTGTTTTATTTCGACACCACGTTATTAATTCTTGAGAACCGACTATTGAACCGCCCATGGTTCCAAATGCTTTTGAAAAGGTACCCATCTCGATATGTACTTTACCCTGTAATTCATAATGATCCACAAGACCTTTTCCAGAATAATTTTTACCAAGGACCCCATCTCCATGCGCATCATCCACGTAAATGATAACATTACTGTGTGGTTCACATATTTTGTAAATTTCACCTAAAGGCGCATGATCACCATCCATAGAAAATACTCCGTCCGTAATCACCAATATTCTTCGGGGATTTTCTTTAACAAGTTTTGTAAGTTCAACTTCAAGGGAAGTCATGTCACAATGTTCGTAGATAGCTCTTTTAGCCTTAGAAAGCCTTACACCATCAATAATCGATCCATGGTTAAGACGGTCTGATAAGATGATATCTTCAGCTTCAGGAGCTAATTGCCATGTTACCCCTTGATTAGCTGCAAAACCAGCAGAAGTAATAAAAGCAGCTTCTTGTTCTTTGAATTCAGCAAGTCTCTTTTCCCATTGCTCATGTAAATCCATGTTTCCTGCAATCGCACGAACTGAACCAGAACCTACCCCGTGAGTTTTAATGGCTTCGGTAGCTGCTTTTTTCATTTCAGGATGATTAGATAGACCAAGATAGTTGTTTGAACACAACATAATGACTTTTTTTCCCTCTACATTACATACTGTATCGCTAGGCCCTTCTAAAACACGATGTACCCACTCTCGTCCTGCTTCACGAATCTCTTGCATTTCATTAACTAGAAAAGCTGTAGGATCACGTTTCATTTGTATTTCACCATTATCATATTTTTTTCATTTTTTCACTCAATTTTTAAATTTTTACCAAGTTTTTGCCAAGATTTCCTTCAAAGCTTTTTCTTACATCTACTAAGCTGATATAAAACAAGTATTCATTATTCTAGAGATTATATTAATACAATGAATCTGTTCAAAATTTCTTCTATTCAAATTTATTTAACTATTTGGGCTCCTAAACATTCCAATAGTAGTTTAACGATTGTAAACACGGTGATTTCAGCTGGATCGTAGAGAGGATTGAACTCTACTATATCCCAACTAATTACTTGAGTGTTGATTCCCTGAAATATACCTGTAAGAAGCCATATCAGTTTTTTCGTTGATATTCCCCCAGCAACGGGGTTTCCCACTGCAGGGGCATAACTTGGATCTAAAATATCTAGATCCACTGAAACATGAATTCTGTTATTTTCCTTAATGATATCTTGGGCGATTTTAATACCAAAATTAAATAAATCGGATTGCTGAATCAGCTCATTTGTAGAGATAAGCTTAATATTGTTATTTTTCGCATATGCAAGTTGTTCTTCTCTGAAAAATCGATACCCCAATACAGTTGCTCCCTGGAACCCTGATATTTCTGAAAACCTTCTTAAAGTGCACGCATGAGATAAATCTGTTTCCATCATCTCATTATATAGGTCTAGATGAGCATCAAGGTAAATGAGATGAATAGGAAGATCTGCTTCTTCGTAAGCTTGACCAATACCTATTGTAAGACTATGATCACCCCCGAATATTAAAAATCGTTGATTTCTTCGAACTAATTCAAGAACACCCTCGGAGACTAATCGTAAACTCTTCCGTAGATTTGTAGAAATTATTCCAACGTTTCCCCAATCTTTAATTTTATAAAAGTCCTTAAGACTTACACCTGTCTCTGTTACGCACTCAAAATTCTCAGATCGAAGTATTCTTCGAAAAGTATCAGGACCATAACGCGCTCCACTTCTATAAGAGGATGATATATCTAAAGGTACCCCTAAAAAGTGATAATTTGGCTTATTTTCTAACCACTCACGTTTAAAAATTCCACATAACATTTCAGGCTCATGGCATACAAATTTTAAGTTTTTCACAGTATATCACGACTTTTTTGCGAAACCATTAAAGAAGCTTTAACTGAATAAAGCTTTTTCATACTATTAAATTATTAATAAATTTGATATTCAATATTCCATTGAGAAAAAGAAAGATAGAAATAATTTACAAGGAGAAAAAATTAACATACTAAGTAGTATCATCTAAATTAATCGGAGACTTCGAGAATTATGAAGTTTGGACGCATGAATCAAGTGGATATTTATCCAAACATGACGACTGTTGAACTACTAACTTCCATGAAAAATGGTGGATTTACATGTCGTAAGGTCGCATTAGCAACCGATTTATTAGAAGAAATGATTGAAGATGATAGTTGTACCGTTTTTTTGGGCCTTGCAGGAGCTCTAATTCCAGGAGGCATGCGAAATATTCTTCGTACAATGATCGAAAAAAGCATGGTGAATTGTATAGTTACAACAGGAGCAAATATTAGTCATGATTTGTTGGAAACATCTGGAGGCTCTCATCATCATGGTTCAGAACATCTAAATGATGAGAAACTTAAGAAAATGGAGATGAGTCGAATATTCAGCACTTTGATCCCCTATGAGTCATTTGTTAAATTTGAAACAATGGTTCAAAAAATTCTGGAAAAAATACCGAATCAAAGAATGAGTAGTCAAAAATTTCTATATGAGATCGGTCGACATGTGAGTGACCCTCAATCAATAGTCAGAGCAGCGTTTCTAAAAAAAGTCCCAATTTTTTCGCCTTCATTTGTAGATAGTATGCTAGGAGTTCAAGCCTGGCTTTTTTCTCAGACAACATCTCTTTTTATTGATGTACTTAAAGATCATTCAGAATTTACTAAGATTATATACGAGACAGAACGTATGGGAGCCTTATTCTTAGGTGGAGGAGTTCCCAAGCACTTTATTATGAATGGTTCTCAATTACACAACGGATTATCCTATGCTATTCAAATAACCATGGATCGGCCAGAACATGGAGGTTTAAGTGGAGCTAGAGTAAAAGAAGCAATATCTTGGGGAAAAGTAGCGTCTAAAGCAAGATGGATTGATATCATGAGCGATGTTACCCTAGTATTACCATTAATGGTCTCAGGGGTTTTATCTCGACTATCAGATTGATGGAATGAATGATTCATGCTGCAGACTTGGCAAATCGGAGTGGACGATACTGATTCTAAAAAGGGAATGTGCACAACCTATTTAGCAACTTTGATAGTAGATTTTTTACTTGCACTCCCCTTAAAATTTCTTGATTTTCCTAAATTAATTCGATTAAATCCCAACATTCCCTTTAAAACACGAGGAAATGGAGCCGTGGCC
>CAZALJ010000019.1:0-13574 GCA_964485715.1 uncultured archaeon | reverse complement strand
CAGGAAAATTAAAGCACAAGAATTGAAAACTTGTTATAATATTAGAATGGTTTTTTTTAATGATTTCAATCAAAGAATGAATAGTTCAAAACATGATCAGTTGAATTCACTGAATTTTTAGGGTTAATGAAAAGAAAACCTTTTGTAATTAATCTCACAAAATAGACAAGAAAAATTATAATTCTTCAAAGAAGAAAGCTTTGAATTCTGCATCTTGCTGCAACAATTCTGTCACCTGTAGTCCAAGAGACGTTAGTTGCCAGCCTTGTTCTCCTCTTTCGACTAATCCGAGCTCAAGTAGAGACCTACTATACTTACCTGTTCGAATATGGCTTCTGATAGTATCCAATCCCACCCCGATTATTTTACTAAGCCGTTTATATCCCACTGAATCACGATATAATTCTATTAAGATGCGTTTTTTAGTTCTCCCAAGCCGTGTAATAATCTCTGAAGGATCTGAGCTCTGTTCTTGTTGTGAATCTTTGGAATTTACTGTATTTTCAGATTCATTCTCGGTCATTTTTCCTCTCTCACTAAAAATTGAACTTGTGTTTGTTAGACTCGCATAATTTCGGTTCTTTTGGCTCTTGGACGACTACGAATCCACTTTTTCCCACATTCTGAACACGTAATGCGAAGATCAACTTTTTTCGTTGTTTTCGACGTCATATTTCTTGCAGCAATTGGCCTACGAGAATATCTTCCATGATTTCCGATACGATTTGTCCACCGAGCCATTCTTCGGCTTCCCTGACTCATTCCTCCTCCACGCTGCTTCGGTTTTTCAACTTTTACATCTTGAGTGGTGTGTTTATTGCAATGTGGACAGAAGGTTCTCATTTGAGCAGGAATTTTCATCCTAGATTATCTCCATTCCTAATAACGCGGAAAATGTTATTTATTTTCTCGAAGGCTGTTATGGACTCACTTTAGTACTTAAGTTAAAATGTTAATCCCTTTGTTTGTTATAATATGTCGAAATTGCCTTTCCTCCCCTGAATATATTTGGTGGACTATTTTCGATTTTCTTTATGAAATACTACATGTCTCAAAGCAATGCATAAGTGGATCATGAAAATTTAGCGATACTCCTAAAAACTTCTCTGTGGATTCCTTTCATTGATAAATATTGCCTCTGAATCCAAAATATAAATCAGCTATTGAATTAACTCTGCTTTTAGTGTCTGCTGCTCTAATAGCTATAGCTATTTTCGTTGGAATTACACTTTTCTCGGGTGGATCTGCTCATCCAACAGTAGCAGTGACTACAGGCAGTATGATTCCCATTTACAATGGTTTTCAAGATACTGGTAGTGCACCTATTCATCCCTTCCGAGGGGACATTTTGTTAGTGAAGAAAGTTCCAATTGAATCGATAGAAGTCGGGGATGTCATCGTATTCGACACCACCATGGTTCCTGAGCCTGTTGTGCATCGTGTCGTCGATAAATGGCAACAAAACGGAATATTTTACTTTAAAACGAATGGTGATAACCGAGATGATCCAGATAGATGGGAGGATATAGAAGGATCAATTTCTGGAGAGAAAGTCTTTGGTGTCGTAGTTCTCCGCATTCCACATGTTGGATGGTTTTTACTAGCAGTTCAAACAACGCTCGGCCGAATAATCGTACTGGCGCTCGCAGTTCTCATTCTGTTTATTGGAGGTGATTCAGAGGAAGATAAAGACAATGAGAAAGCCAATAATGAAACAGAGAAAGTTGATAGTTCAGTAGTTGAAAACAACCATGATACTTCGCAGCATGAAGAACCTCTAACCATAATAACAAGAATTATGAATATAGGAACAAGAATAATCCAACGAAAAACGTACATTTATGCTGTACTAGCTTTAGCGATCATCTGCATATTTTGTGGGAGCAACTTGATAAGTGCTCTCGTGTCTCCCCCTTCAATTAAGCTTTATCGTATAGAAGATAGCTCTCGAACAAATAATCTTATAGAATCGCCTTCATCTCTCTCTAGAAACTACCAATGGACAGATAGCTTCAACCAAACCTCCTATTTTTTTCCTATTCAAATCGAGATTCAATCAGGGGGAATTTTTAATAATATCGACCGAATTGAAATACGGGTTAATGAAACAAAAGGACTTTATCGCTGGAACACTGTTTACAACTTCATTGGGAAACGTATTTTTGAAGGAGCTATCATTGCTTTCATGGATGGCACTAGTACTTCTAATGTTTCCGTTTCTTTAACACTTTATTCAAGGGGATTATTTGCCTCCCCCACTCAGATATATAATTTTTCAATATTTCTACACAGTGGTTGATGAAAAATATGACCAATATTTGCTATTTAGTAGGAACTGCTGGTTCAGGCAAAACTGTACTCACTTCGTCCCTTCAAACATATTTAACTACTAAAGGAGCCTCTCTTACCACAGTAAACCTCGATCCCGCTGTTAAACATATCCCTTATCAAGCTGACATTGACATTCGTGATTACATCGATTATGACCAATTAATCGATGAACATAATTTAGGCCCTAATGGTGCTATGATTGCAGCAGCAGATTTGATTGCAGATTATATTAGTGAAATCCGTGAAGATATCGAAGAATTGGGCGAAAGTTCTGCAGTAGTATTAGTCGATACACCTGGTCAGATGGAACTTTTTGCTTATCGGGACTCTGGTATAAAAATCACAGGGAGTTTTCCAACAGACACCTCATTTCTAGCTTTTTTATTTGATTCAACACTCGTTTCGAATATTGCAGGATTTCTTTCAGTCAGTTTACTCGCGACCTCCGTTCAAATACGCTTAAACCTTCCTATTGCTCACATTGTTACAAAAATTGATCTTCTGAAACCACATCAGATTGAACAACTTTTAACATGGCGGGATGACCCACATGAAGCTATCGAAGAACTTTATGGGATGACCCGTGAATTCTCTCTCCAAACAGGTCAGATAATTGAGGGGATGGGACAAATTCCCTTAATACCTGTAAGTGCTTTGTCGGGGGAAGGATTAGAATTATTAGGTGCTCAAATTAGTCGTATTTTTGAAGCAGGTGAGGACTGGTCGATTTAAAAGCGAATGACAGGTAACATCCATATTAGAGAAGAAACAACAATGAAAAGAATTGTGAAGGTGAAAGTGCCCGACAACCACAACCTTTTTTGATCAAGCTCGTCATATGGAATCTTTAGGACATACCGGACGAACGCTACACAAGTAATCAGACCACCAATAAGAAGCAAGAGCCAAAAGCCCGGGAACTCCTCTGACAACAGAAAAAGGAATCCTGAAGCTATTCCCGTACTGATACCGAAGAAAACTTTTGAATAATATAACTTCGTGTTTGGTTTAAGTCCACGGGGCTTAGTTTCAGTTGGTTCGGACTTTAGTTGAAAAGAGGAATCATCAGTTGTACGTTTGATTCGTCGAATCTTGCGTTGACTGATATAACGCCGTTCTTTACTCAATTTCAACCCTTACTAACATTGGTTCGAGCTTTCTGCATTAGAGCTCAATAACACTCCTCTTACATTTTTATAATAATCCTTTTTACTATCGTGAAAATCAAACCTATTCCTATTATATTCAAATTCGAGTAAGCATTATTTTATTTTCACCCTTTTTAGCTTAGTTCGAGCTGGTTATAAGAAGATTGAATCCATAGTAGAAATAGATCCTCAATCTGAGAAGAATTAGAATAATACCCCTATTCCGACCTTAATTATAATGTCTGAAAGATGCTTGTTAATACTAGCAACGAGATTAATATAGATATAAAGAATATAGTCATATTTGTTTTGTTAACCAAACTAATCTCAAGGTTTTTGTAAAGAATCACTTTTAGGTTATTAATTTATTAGAGAGGAATGTGATGAGTTATTCTGGCGAATATCTTGTTAGGTTGGCCCGTAGAACTATTGAAACTCACCTTAAGGATAAAAGAAAAATTAAAATCCATGAAGATACCCCAGACGCACCGAAAGATCTTTTTGATCAATCTGGAGTATTTGTAACATTACATCGTGTTGTCACAGGTAGAGAACCAGACTTAAGAGGATGTATTGGAAGAATTGAAAGTCCACAAAGTACATTGATACAATCAACTATTGATTCAGCAATTGATGCTGCCATCCATGATCCACGGTTCCCTCCAGTTACATATGATGAAATGACTAATTTGACTGTTGAAATTACAATACTAACCGTTCCAGAGGTACTTAATGTCCAAGATTCGCAAGAATATTTTAACCTAATCAAAATTGGGAAACATGGATTAATAGCAGAGAGAGGAACTTTCCAACGAGGGCTTCTCTTACCACAAGTACCTGTTGAACACAAATGGGATATTCGTACTTATCTTGAACATGTCTGTTTGAAAGCACGGCTTCCTCCACAGGCTTGGACTGATCTTAACACAAAGATTTCTAGATTTGAAGGTATAATCTTCTCAGAAAAAACCCCAAACGGTCCTATCGAGCAAAAGAAGATTAATTAATTTTCTATTTTAGGTTTAAAAGATAATACTTTCTTCAAATCAATACTGTTGAAATCATCAAAGAGTTGGATTGAAACCTTCGATTGAAAATTACAACAGGACCCATTTTCGTCCAACTTGTTCCTTACTGATTGGTTATTAAAAAATCCTAGCTGAATTGGGCGTATTATTGATAATGCAGCAGATTTTTCTATGATTTTCAGTGCTTCTAAAGACATAGTTTCATTGTTATAATTGAAACAGGTTGGGGAAAATATTGTCGAGATTTGTTGCGTCTTTGCAATTTTTTGGCAGGTATGTTCACAAAACACTTGACAAATCATACACAATGATGACAAGCTTTGGAAGGAATCTAAAAATGCTTCTATTGACACAATAGAGAGAGTTTCACCAAATTTTGCTTTGACATCATCTAAATATTCTTCTTCAGCTAATTTTCCTGTCTTAAAGAATATTGGGATAACCTTCACTCCTCTTTTCTTCATCAATAGCGCTGTGAAGATCGAATTCGAGTGAGGTCTAATTAAAGCAATTGCAGCTCCTTGAGATTGAGTCGGGATACCATCAATACCCCTAAGAGTACTTAAAAATGTGAATGCTAAAGGACCACGAATATCAAGAGAAATTTCAAAATCTGGACTTTCGAGATCTACTCTAATCCCCTTTAAACGAGATGATAGTATCGCTGCGCCTAATTTTCTAGCAATATCCATCGAAGAGAAAGGATGATTTCCTTCTCTGCGAACACGAACTGCAAAACTACTATGTGGTTGGATAGTTGCTAACGCTTCTGATAATCCTCCAGAGATAATGGAATTTTCTGTAGCTTTAACAACAAGTGCTAAACTGACAGAAGAAACTCCACTGACTGAGGTAGCAATAGCGTGTGCAATTTCATCGAGATCAGTGTTTGATTCAGAATAGATAAGCAAACGGTCTCGAAAATCAAGAATTTTAAAAACAGAATATTGGTTTAAAAGGGCCTTAATATTATGTCGGAGGTGCCTCATCATACGTTGGCGAGTTTGGCGGCTTTTTATGCCCAGTTCACCACCCATACGTACTAGAATAACACGTTTTTTTATTAAAAAAGAATTCTTGGTATATGAGACCATATTGATGACTTTCTCGTTATACTAGCTCAGATTAGGGTAATTATCAAAGGTTTTGGTTATAAAGATATACATACAAGGACAAAACATTAAAATAACGGGCGATTCAGAGTAACTATAAGATTTCATTGCTTGGCTCATTCTTGTCAGGTTTCATCATGATCGCGTCGTTCATCTAAAATGTAATCATCCTCTGGGGTTTATTTTTCTTCTTCTAGTTCATCTTCTAATTCTTCTTCTGCAAGCTCTTCGGTGGCCTTAATTATATCTGCAGCATCAAATTGTTGTTCAAACCTCCGCATAACTGCAGCTTTTAAATTTTCATTAAGGTTTTTGATAGCTTTTTCTACTACTTTTCGTGCTTTTTTCCTGTCTCCAGGTAGCTCAGTGAAACCCCACGTCGAAATAGGGGGAGCTTTAGGATCTTTTTTAATTAAATATACTGAACTCTCCTGTTGTTGAAACGCGTAAAATTCAGGTTGAATAAGGGGACAATCTATGTACCTACAAGTTCCCGTGACTGTGAAAAGATGGTTACAGCGCATTTTTAATGATGTTGAACCTGATTTAAAGGCACATTGTCCATCCGCAAGATATTTCCAAGTAGTGATTAATTTTGATGATTCCATTTCTTATCACACAACATTCTTCTTAAAATAGGGCATTACTTTTCTGAGAGTAACGGTTATAGCCGCTGGTGGGAATTTCATATAGGATTCATCAGTATCTTATATCTTGAACCCACGGCCAACAGATTACAAGTCTGTCGCTCTACCAACTAAGCCACAGCGGCGTGGGGTTTTCCAACCTACATTTGTCGTATGTAAGTTTGTCGACTGGTTTTTACATACAATATTTCTAATTCCTCCCTTTTTGGATAAATTTAAATTTGTTTCATTGTAATTCAAGAAATCGTTGATTACGGATATAAAGGAGTTTTATTCCTTTTTTACGAGCAAACCTTTTCAATTTACGATCATTTGTTGCAATAATCCCGTTCCTTTTTTTTCCATAATACAATAGAATAAAGTCAATATTCTGATGGTTATACTCGGAGGGCCATTGTTTACAATATTTATGCACAAATTCGATTGCTATACGAGATTCCATTTGAACCTTAGGATTTCCTTTCAAATGCAATTTCTTAAGCTCTGAAAAAATCGGTTCAAGAACAATCAATTCTCGATTTCCAGGAACAACACGATCCAATTCGTATGATAAGTTGAAATTTGGCATTTGACTGAGTGCCATAAGAAAATTAGTGTCCAAAAAAATTAGTAGCCGCTGTTTGCTTAACGATGGGGGCTTTACTTCTGCCGTTGTTCTTTCCCACCTTTTATAACTCCCCATCCGATTAATCGCCATCTACGATCAATTTGACGACTGATAGCAATGCGAGTACCTAAATTTGCACATACAGGAAGACGAAGATCCATTTGAATGCCCTTTTTACTAGCCTTTGACACTTTCCCAACGGTTTTAGCAGTTCCAATACTTAACATAAGATTTTCATTCAGTTCAATAGCCTGAACTAAGGTTTGAATCTCACTACCTACGACCCGTTCCATCAGATGACTATCAAACTGCAAATTATCCCAATTTGGTGGGAGTTCATCGGGATATCCGACGATTTGTCCAACGAGCGAATCACTTTTTGTTAGTGAGGGATCAAGATATGTTCCAATACCGATAAGTCCTCCAGGCAATGCAGTCTTTAGCTCACCAAATCCACATCTTAGACTAACAATTTTTGTACGGATGACTTGCCATTTGTTACCTTTTCTGTTTCCTGGCCGTATCTCGATCTCGTCACCAACGGAAAACTTTCCTTGGATGATACTTCCTCCTACAACTCCTCCTTTCAGCTTAGTAGGGGATTGGCCTGGTTTATTCACATCAAAAGATCGTGCAACCAACATTTGGGGAGCGAGACTCTCGTCTCGTTTTGGAGTAGGTAAGTGTTCCTCAATACTCTGTATTAACATATCAATGTTAGTATGGTGTATAGCACTGATGGGAATAATGGGAGCGTTCTTTGTACTAGTAGTTGAAATAAACTTCTTAATATCTTTGTAATTTTGAATAGCCGCCTTTTCAGTGACCAATTCGATCTTATTTTGACATATAATTACATTCTCCATCCCGATAATTTCCATGGCCGCAAGGTGTTCACGAGTTTGAGGCATAGGAACTCTTTCATTGGTTGCAACGATAAGAAGTGCTCCATCCATGATACTTGCGCCAGACAACATAGTTGCCATTAACACTTCATGCCCAGGAGCATCAACAAATGCAACACGACGATGGAGAATCGTTTCTTTACCGCAAATAGGACATTTTTTCTGAGTAGTGTATTTCCCTGGACTTTCACATTCTGGACACTCACGAAACTCTGTTTCAGCATATCCCAATCGAATAGATATTCCTCTGCGAATCTCTTCACTATGTGTGTCAGGAAATTTACCTGTTAGTGCTTCAGTCAAAGTTGATTTTCCATGGTCAACATGCCCAATCATCCCAATTGATATCTCTGCTTGATTAGGCAGCTTTGATGGGGGCTTTTTCCTCTTCTTTGCTGGAGCTTTTTTCTTCTTTCTTGGCATAGGAATCCTCGAAAATGATTCATAATAATTCTTCAATGGTTTTACTGCTTTTATCTCGTTCAAGAATTTTGAGGTTTATTTGATAAATATCCTCGCTAATTAATCTACCTCGGACACGCTTTCGCCGTCTTTTCCCTTTTCTACCAGGCTTATACCCAACCCCCCTATGACCAATGAGAATACGTTTTGGCATAGCCCCTTCGACCCCAGGAACCATAGGAAAACCAGCGTGATCAGAACCACCAGTTATTTTAAATAAATAACCGTCAAAACCAATGAGCTCTCCATCTAATTCATCTCCGACCTCTTTTCCGATTAGATGGCGGGTCATCGCGTCATCATCAATTTCTTTTTTGTAGCTCTGCTTGGCATCAGCTAAATTCAGTTGAAATCTAACCATTTTATCGTCTCATGTCTTTTTATCAGACTAGCTTTACGAATAACCTTGGTGATCTGTGGTCAAATGTTCAGTGGGTTATACGTGTCAAATCTTGTCAAATCTCTTTCTATTCTTAATAGTTATTATAATTCTCGAGGATTTCATCTTGTGATTTTCTATCTGTAGATATATCAGTTAAGACTCTTGCTATCGTTATGAAAAGAAAACTACCAAAATAATTTCCCCCCCATTGTAATGAAAGTTCGCAGCCTCTATTATCATCTAATTAATTGATTTACATAATCAGTATTCTTAAGTGACACACATTAAGTCACATTGCCCAATATTTATTCACAGTTCGTCGTTTTATTTCAATTAACTCTGTAAGTGCATCCATCTCTGTTCCAGATAGTATCTTTTGTTCAGTGATTTTCCGAGCATCAGGTTCAGGAACGTCGACCCACAACTCATCACCTTCCTTAATCTGACGTCCTGCAGTTGGTCCGCGAATAGCTACTGCTACTTGAGCACTTACTTTTGCTTGAGAAAGCGTTTCCCCACGATCTTCAATTCGTGTTAAATGACCAATTTTTTTGTTCTCCCGATTGACTAAATCAACTTGAGGAGTCAAAATACCAGAAAGGACTTCAATTCCTAGAATACATGGTTTACTCTGTCTGAAGACGTAAGGGAGAACTTTAATTTTGCTAGGGCGAGTAATATCTTTTATTGCCTCTTGTTCTAGTCTTTGTTGAACCTCATATTGATATGCTTCGTATTCTTCAGCTAATCGATAAATGATATCATTTTGAATAATAGGAATCTGTAATTTCGTTCCTTCATCTTGAGCATCTGGAAGAATATTCACTCGAAACCCAAGAATGATCCCATAGAACTCATTCTTCTCTCTGGATAGAGAGGCTTGATAAACATCTTTTTTCGATACATCTCCCACATCTGCAAATCGTATTTGAATATTAGAATCCCGTAAAAAAGTAACAAGAGCCTCCAAAGAACCAAGTGTGTCTGCTTTAACAATTACTCCTGCTTCATCAGTTTCCACAAGGATGCTAGCTAATTCTTCTTCAATTTGCTGTTTTGCATCATCTCTTTCATCTTCATCTACTACATAAAGGGAAGAGCCTGCAATGGCTTCATCAATATTGGGAGCCGCCAACTTAACGCCAATTGCTGCTACTGCAAGCTCAACACTATCAAATTTTTTTCGTGGATCACGAATTTCATCTAATTCCTTAGGTAGTAGTATGGCACGAACAGAGGTTGAAATAGGACCATTAGTACCAGCTAAAACAATTTGAGAATTTTGTTTGATGGTTCCGTCAAAGAGGATAACATCAAGAGTAGTACCCATTCCTACTTCTTTCTTCACCTCTAGAACCACCCCTTTACCTTTGTCCAAATGTAGTTCTAGCTGAGATCTCAAATATTGTTCCGTAAGACTAGCTAAGACTAGGAACATTTCGGGGATGCCCTCACCAGTCACAGCAGATGTAGGAATAATTGCTATATGCTTTGCAAAATTCTTTATTCGGTCAAACCTTTCCGTTTCTAGCTTAAAATGACTCAACTCACTCATAATTTCGTAAATTACTGACTGAAGAGCTTCTAATGTCCCACTAGATTGCTTTGATAGTGATTTCAATAAAGGGAAGTCAGGATAGCTTTTCCAACCAGGAAGTCGATCAATTTTATTGGCTGCTATCAGAAAAGGTACTTTTTGTTTCACTAAAATCCTTAGTGATTCAACAGTTTGAGGTTGGATTCCCCTACGAACATCAATCACTAGGATCGCAAAATTAGCAGCACTAGCACCACGTTGTCGTAAATTCATGAATGAACTGTGTCCTGGTGTGTCGATAATAAGAATTCCTGGGATTTCGAGTTTTTTCTTACTTGGGGCTAGTAAAGACCCACACAGAGCTGTGACTGTCTCAATGGGAAAAAAACTTGCACCAATATGCTGGGTTATACCTCCTGATTCACGTGATTGCACTGCAGTCCCGCGAACTTTATCTAGCAGACTAGTTTTTCCAGAATCCACATGACCTAGGATAACCGTGATAGGACTTCGCATTTGACCTGTAGGTTCTTGTTTAGTTGTCATAAGATTTCACACTACCAGAGGGATTTCCATTAATCACTAACAGCTCCAATAATTATTGTATAATCTTGAACTGGATCCACAACAGCGCTTACTTTAGAGATTAATACAGAAAATGTAAACGAGGAGAATATGAAATAAAAAAATCGTTCTGATTTAGCAGAGGACTATTTTATTATCATAACTATTGAATTGCAATGCAATCTATATTTTTTTCTTCGGTAAATAATTGGCGTAAAAAATATAATTTCCTCTTAAAGGTGAGTGAAATAGTATAATCTAGGGTTCCTAAAATATTTAGGAGATTGAATTATCATTGCGACGTGACAATACTCATTACTTTGTTTATCCAGAATATCTTAATAAGGTACTTACACGAAAAGAAGGCCGCCGATTGCCTCTAGAACAGTCGTTGGAGAACCCTACGATCACGGAAATACGACTAGCAGCAGAAAAACTTGAGCTTAGTTACGAAATTCGGAAATATGCTGCCTATCCCCGACAGTGGTGGGAAAGGAAAGGCCTCATATTAATTGAAAAAAAACGTTCCAAATTACAAACTCTAAAGGATCTCAGTAATGAAATCAAAATACATATTCGTCCTGCATTGGAGAAACAAAAGAAAGAATTGACAAAAGAGGCGAAAAAACGCAGAACTGTTAAGCTAGCTCCGCGAAAAAAACCTGAGGATAAAAGAAAACCGAGGAAATTTCGCCCAAAACGAAGAAAGTGAGTTAATCCTGAAGAAGAGATTATCAGTCTCTTTAGAATCATTTCTGGTTTAAATTCTCCACTAATCAAAAAAAGGTGTCATTCCTGCCTAAAAAACGTGATATCTACACCAAAAAAGCTAAACAGGAGGGCTATAGAAGCCGAGCCGCCTATAAACTTCTCCAAATTGATGAAAAATTCAGGTTATTTCACGACAAACAAATAGTTATTGATTTATGTGGAGCACCAGGAGGTTTTTCACAAATAGCACGAGACAAAACTAATGGTAAAGCACGAATATTTTTAGTGGACAAAGCCCGAATCAAACCTATTCCCAACATTACTGAAATCATTAAGGGGGATATAACTGAACTAAGAACCATTCTTCAACTTCAGAAGAGTCTAGATAAATATAGAGCAAATATCAATGAAATTATCGTGCTAGCTGATTGTTCCCCTAATGTTTCAGGTCACTGGGCCACTGATCACGCACGCCAGATTTGGTTAACAGAAGTGGCCTTAGGAATTTCAAATTACTTCTTAGCTGAAAAGTTTATTACTAAGGTTTTTCAAGGTGAATATTTCCAAGAACTCATACTAAAAATCAAAGCGTCATATCAGAATGTCAAGATTTACAAACCCCCTACATCCCGAAAGAAAAGCGCTGAAATATATATTATAGCAATAAAAGGTAAAAATAGAGGAAAGGAACGATATAATAAAAATCATCTAATTTTAAACGACTAAATCGTTGGTAGGCAGTTAATGAAACTTGTCGAAATCCAGGAAGGCCTGGGTACTTTTCTTGTCCCTTCCTCAAAGAATATTGATCATATTCCCCGACGATCTGACGAAGTGTTTTTCAATGTTCATCAAGAGATTAATCGTGATTTTTCTGTCCTAGCATTACGTGCTTATAGCCAAGTGAATGCAAAAGAAAACTTAACAGTATGCGAACCTTTATGTGGATCAGGGATACGTAGCATTCGTTATGCATTAGAAGCACCAACTTCCAGCATTTTTTCCAATGATATTAATTCTAATGCTGTTGATATTACCCAAAAAAATATTAATCGCCTTCCTAGAACAAGTGCCAAAAAGATCCAGCTATTCAACATGGAATGTAATTCATTTCTCCAAACGCTTAATAAAAAGCATATTGTTTTTGATTTTATAGATATTGACCCCTTTGGAACGCCTATCCCTTTCGTTCAAAATAGTGTCCAATTGGTTACTCTTCAAGGGCTTCTTGCTTTTACAGCAACGGACCTAGCCAGTCTTGTGGGATTATATCCCCGAGCTCTTTATGCAAAATATGGAATTAGTCAATTTGATGCTCGTATTGGAACGATTCATGAAATTGCTGCCCGAGCCTTAATAACAGGTATTCAGCACATAGGATTGACTCTAGGTCAGTCTCTTATCCCTATTGTGACCCTTTACCATAGACATTTCGTGAGATGTTTTCTAATTCGTAATAGGGGTGTTAATGGCGTTATTAATCAAACTGGATTCATGCACCTCTGCAAAAGATGCCAGTCTAGATATATCAGCTTTTTAGGTGAGAAAAGGACTACTTGTTTTACCTGTGGTGATAATAATGGAATGAAAGTAGGCCCTTTATATCTAGGTAGAATTCAGCATTCAGAATATTTATCTTCAATGCAACTCGACAATCATATGCAAAAAATGGGAACTAGAAAAAAATTGGTTAAGATTTTACCTTTAATGATCGAGGAGACATCATTAGATATACCTTGGTCGTTAGATATTCCAAAATTAGCCAAAAAAGCCAGAGCTCCAGTACCTCCTTTAACGAAGATTGCGAAGATTCTAAATGAAATGGGTTACGAATGCTGTAGAACACATTATTCAGGAACTAGCCTCAAAACTGATGCCAATGAAACCGAGATATGTTCAGTTATCAGTTCATTAAAAAACCAACTAAAAACTGCATAAAGAGTAAAAAAGATTATATTTCTAAGAGAAAAATACCATTGTGGTGAAAATAGGGAATAGAAAATGACCGAGGTTTTTTGACTTAATAGTATCCCCTGAAGATCTAGATGTTAAACTAATAGGGACGGCGGGATTCGAACCCGAGATCGCCTGATGTTCTGATGACCAATCTCATCAACGCCAATTGGTCAAACCCAAATCA
>CAZALJ010000018.1:0-13589 GCA_964485715.1 uncultured archaeon | reverse complement strand
TTTTTTTTGATAATAACTTAGTAGAAAGTTGACAAGAGATCCCTCATTCATCATCCTCTCATAATTCAGATTGAGAAATGAAAATGGTTTTTGTGATAGGGGTGCTAATATGTAAATCTTCCAATCGACGATGTCAACAATTACATGGAAAAGACCTCCAATAAAAAACCAAAAAAAAGGTATTAAACTCCAGATACCAAGAAATAAAACCCCAAGTAAATAAAATAAAGGAAAATGTGTGGGTAATTGCCTATGACTATTTTTCTTAATTATTAAATTCATTACGAAGTCAATATCAGGAAAAATAGATCCAAGAATGAACCATAATAAATAAGAGTTATAACCCCAAAGAGCTAAGACGTTGGCACCAGCTATTCCTGATAATAGATGAACATGAGGCATCATAAAATTCGATTCTCTTAGAATTATTTTCTCTCATATTAAGATTTTCCCTTGGATTGGCATACTAGCACCAATTCATAGTTCCAATCACATCATTTTTTTAAACTCTCTAGTTAAACTAATAGCTTAGAGTTGAAGATATGCCATATCGTATAATTCTGAAAAGACTCATGGAGGAACACATCGTTACTGGGTGTATTATTCTCGATCCTTATGGTAACATATTTTATCATACTGGTGCCTTCCCTCAAATCAATGAAGCTCTTGTCGATGGATATTATTTACTTTCAGAGTGGGTTACGTTCCCTTCATCGATTAAACTTGCTGGAGTCAAGTACAATTCACTCATTAACGCATATCCAAATTATTGGTGCTTGACCAATCCCAAAGGACATGGATCTCTTGTTATCCAAATTTGTAAAAATAAGTATTATTTCTTATGTTACTTAAAAGATGACGATCCTATTGAAATGCAAAAAGAAATCGCCAAAATTGGTGAGCTTTTTAGATAACGAGATAAATGGTGATAGTTTTGGCAGATTTACGAAATTACATCGACTTGAAACATATATTCAGAGCTTATGATATCAGGGGGATTTTTAATAAAGAAATTACCCCCCAAAATCATTTTCGGATTGGGCTTGCATTTGGAACTTTCTTACAGCTCAAGCAAGCATTAAAAGATAAACATGTCTTCATAGCATATGATATTCGGCAGACTAGTTCCCTATTAGCTCAAGCATTTGCTGCAGGAGTTATGGCTACTGGTATTAACATTGAGTTTTCAGGAGAACCGCTTCAGTTTGGCGCGTGTATGTTTACAGCCTGGAAGGGCCAGGCATTTGCAACAGCTTTTATCACTGCTTCTCATTTGCCCCCAGAATGGAATGGCGTTAAGTTCTATTACGGGTCAGGGGTCGGATTTTCAGAAGAAGACAATATTGGAATCCGAGATATATTTATTGAGGGAAAGTTTCTGTCCCCGAAGTGGGATAAAGTAGGCCAAATGACAGTTACTAATCTAAAAGAAAAATATAAAGAATTTTTGACGGCAAAATTTTCCTTACAGCAGAAATTGAAAGTAGTTGTTGATTGTGGGAATGGGGCTTCGTGTTTATCTGCCCCTGCAATTCTCCATGGTATTGGATTAGATGTCATTCCTCTTTTTTGTGAAGTAGACCCTAATTTTCCAAATCGGAGTTCGGAACCAAATCAAAAATCGTTACAATTTCTTGCAGAAAAAGTCAAATCTGAAAATGCTGATTTTGGTGTTGGGTTCGACGGAGACGGTGATCGTGCTGTTATTGTTGATGATAAAGGACGGGTTCTTCTAGCAGATATCACAGGATTAATTTTAGCAAAGTTTATGATTAAGGAATTCCCAAATTTAAAACGTGTAATAGCTAATGTTGAATGCTCACTAGCCTTGGAGAAAGTATTATCACCTCCTGCTATTATTGACCGTATTAAGGTAGGTCATACGTTTCTTACTGCAGATGCACAGAAAAAAACTGATACTTTGATTGGAATTGAATCGAGTGGCCATATGGTTTTCCCAACTGTATATCTTTTTGATGACGCAATGATAATTCCTTTGAAACTTGCAGAAATTCTTTCAAAGCAAGATCGAGTTCTATCAGAACTTGTAAATGAACTACCAACTTTAAATAAACGAAAAGTTGCTGTTTCATGCCCTGATAGAGTGAAGTTCAAAGTCATTTCAGAATTATTAAGTAGTCTGCGATCGAAATACGACAATATCAATCCTATTGATGGTATTGGTATTCCCATTGGGAAAGAATCCTGGGTATTAATCCGTGCTAGTAATACGGGCCCTAAAATACGTATCACTGTCGAAGCAGAAACAGATACGCAAGCAAGCGATCTGTTATCGAAATTTCAGAGCCATTTAGAAGTTAAAATTAATGAATTAATTAACTAGCAAATAAAACGGATAATTTGTAAGGAAATTTTAATAATATCATCTAAAAAATAGCCTTTTTGTGCTAAACCTATTTCTCCTTATGTATACAACAAAAATAATCATCAGGAAAGACATATCATGTCAAAAATAATTGGAATGATCGGTGGAACAGGCCCACAAGGTCAGGGCTTGGCATTGCGATGGGGATTAGCTGGTGAATCAGTTATCATGGGATCACGACAACAAGAGAAGGCTGATCGGATTTCAGCACAAGTGAACGAAAAATTGGGAAAAGATTTGGTCATTCCTCGAATTAATGAGGAATGTGTCAAAGAATCAGATATTATCTTATGTACAACACCCTTTGATTATATAGTGAAAACTATAACACCATTTACCAAATACTTGACTGCTGATCACATTGTTGTTGATGTAACAGTACCACTGAAGCCTTTCGAAAAAGGAAAAATGGTAGACTTACTACCAGAACTGGAACAAGGAGCAAAAAGCGCAACAGAATTATTACGAAAAGTAATTCCAGCAGAAACACCTCTTGTTGGTGCCTTTAAGACCCTATCGAACGCAACACTACAAGATATTGATCGTTTACCAGTACTCGACCAGGATATATTCATTCTCGGCCGTGATAAGCAAGCAAAACATGCTGTGAAAGAAAAATCTTCGTTAATAAAGAATCTACGGCCTGTAGATGCAGGTGGAACCTTATCAGCTAGGCATATTGAACGGTTTACCGCTTTTCTCATTGGTCTCAACCGTAGATATAAAACCCATGATTGTGGTTTTAATGTAACGGGTCTTACTGAACGAGAGTGGTAATTAGATATTAATCATTCTCCTTCCATCCTTACTTTTTCAAATAAATTTACTTTTAACCGATTTATGGATTATACTTTGTTCTTGTTTGTCTATACCATATATTCTATATATTTCTCGATTTAAATCACTTATCAGTTTTAATTGGTGGGGACTAGCCTCTTGGATGTTCCAAGGTAGGTTATGTAGGTTATTTACTAATTTTTGGATCTTTACCAGATTTGAAGGCATCTGAAATGGAAGATCTCTCAAATATTTTATTGGGATTTTTGGGAAAATTTGTTTTACAGAAGTAAAGCGTTTCGTTAAGTAAAAAGACATTAAATTTGAATTTAACAATGCCTCAAGATAAATTAGTTCAGAAGGAGGGTGGTCAGGATTTAAAACGATCATATAGACATCACAGACACAAAAATGCTGACTGGGGTCATAAGCAGCTATTAATTCATGACCTATCCTTCTAAGCACAAGTTTTGGCCGAAGATACTTATTAAAATCTTTGAAAATAGATTTATTATTATGATCAAATCGAATATAACGAACATTACTATTTAAACGAAATTTTCTAATAGATCGGCCCGCGATTAAAGGCATAAAATCAGAATCTACCTTTTGATTGCTTGTATGAGGTGAGTGAAAACCTAACTCAATACCTCGTGAGATTGTAACTATTTTTCTAAGTGGAATGCTATTTTTTTGAATTCTTTCCAAAATTGTGAGAATTTTTGCATCAGGTTTGGGTAATAGTAATTTGTAAGGATTAGTCTGAATTTGATTTTGCGCGATAATCTGTCTTGTGAATGGGTGAAGGTGGGTATTTAGAGTGTCCTTAATCCTCTCAAATTGGATTTTGTGGTTTTCCCGTTCTTTCTGAAGGGTTATCCGCTGTAGAATTAAAATACAGGTTTCTACATGAAATCCAGGGAATATCTGGTTATCCAAATTGATAATCTTAAGAATTTTGACATTATCCAATAAGTATTGTCGGATATTTTGATATCGGTAATTACTTGAAATATTACTAGGGATTATAAGACCCAATAAACCACCGTCACGTAATAACTGAATAGATCTCTCTATAAAAAGAATGTAACTTTCAATTTCAGGATCTATTGCTTGATACAACTTACGGAAGAGAAACTTCTCTTCACGAGGAAAACTAATGCCATAAGGTGGGTTTCCAAGAATAATGTCAAATCCACCATTGGCTATTGCCTCTGGCCACTCTTGGAACCAATGGAACGGTAATTTTGTATCTATATCATCAATATTCTGGCTTGAAATAAAAGAACTATTAAGTTGATGCTTTGACCAAGTCTTGTTCCATCCTTTTGGGGCAGAAATATAGCCCAACAACGCATTACCTACTTTTAAGGATATTTCTCCAAATTCTAAATCCTTTTTTTTCGCAATATTGTCATAAGCTAACTCAATAGCTCTAGGATTAATATCAAGTCCATAACAATGAAGATTTTCATTCCAATCCTTTTTTTCAGCCAGTTCTCTAAAAAATAAGGCGAATGTTGTTAAAAATCGACTATCTCCAACAGCTGGATCCAAAATATTGAGTCTATCCATTGTTGTTATTGTTTTTCTAAGGTCTTCCCAGTAATCAAGGAGTACTTGAGTGATATATTGAACTATCTTGAGTGGTGTGGGTACAGCACCTAGTTTTGTATCGAGGGATCCAGTAACCATAAAATTTCTCCATTAATGACTCTTTAGCTTTGGGAGTTACTTTATATATTAGAAAACAAGTTGATTTATATCAGCTTCCAATATCAGCCAAAATAATAGTTTTATAAAGATCCTTATAGAGACACAAATAACTTTTTCATATTTATAATGAGCGTGAGACATGTGAAATTTGAAGAGTTGAGTTTTGCGGAAGCACCAAAACTAGTTGGTGAGTTTCCAGGAACCAAGTCAAAAAAAATTTTGAATCGACAGAAAGAGATCGAAGGAGGTGCACTTTCCTATCCACTTGGCATTCCAATTGTTATGGATGAAGCAAGAGGTGCAACTATAAAGGACGTCGATGGTAATGTGTTCATTGATTTTTTTGCAGGAGCAGGGGTAATTGCAGTAGGGCACTGCAACCCATTCGTCATGGAAGCGGTAAGAAGGCAACAAAAAAAAATAACACATACTTTAGATTTTCCAACAGAAATTAGACTTGAATTAATCGAAAAAATCAGAAAGATTATGCCAGAACCACTGAGAAACAACATAAAAGTCCAATTTGGAGGGCCTACAGGATCAGATGCAGTGGAAATGGCAATCAAACTTACTAAATACATCACTAATCGTCATTCATTGATTGCTTTTGAAGGAGCATATCATGGTATGACAGCAGGAGCGTGTTCCCTTACTTCTGGAAAGTTTTGGAAAGAAAAATATATTCCCATGCTACCTGAAGTTCATTTCGTTCCCTATGCTTATTGTTATAGGTGTTCTTTTCATAAGACTAGGCAATCGTGTGATATGGAGTGTGTTGCGTATTATGAACATGTACTTGAAGACCCACATTCAGGAGTGGTTCAACCAGCAGCTACTATCGCTGAACCTATACAGGGAGAAGGAGGATCTATTGTGCCTCCTAATGATTATATAAAGGAAATATCGGAGATTAGCAAGATATATGAAATTCCAATTATATTAGATGAAATCCAGGCAGGATTCTGCAGAACTGGCAAAATGTTCTCTTTTCAACACTCAGGAGCCATTCCAGATATTATTACAATGTCGAAAGCCTTGGGTGGAGGCTTTCCACTCTCTGCTATAGCTTACAAAGAAGACCTTGATTTATGGAGGAAAGCAGCACATATAGGCACGTTTAGAGGAAATGTTACTGCAATGGCAGCCGGAGTAGCTTCAATAGAATTCATGATAGAAAATGAACTCACTGATCATTCTGCTAAGATTGGTGATCTTATTCTAAAGAAACTTAAAAAAATTGGAAAAAATTCAGAAATCGTTGGTGATGTAAGAGGTAAAGGTCTCATGATTGGGGTTGAGATAGTAGAGGATAAAGAAACAAGAAAACCTTCAGAAAAATTAGCAGCTGAGGTGAGAAATGAGAGTTTCAAAAGAGGGGTACTAATTGAGATTGGCGGACACTACAATAATGTTGCAAGGTTTTTACCACCTCTCATTATAACAAAGGAATTAGCAAGAATTGGCGTAGAAATATTTGAACAAGCTATGGAAAATGTTGAGAATGAATAAGAAAACTATTATCATTTGTAATATTATTCACCCCAAAACTTAACAAATTGAGAGTAAAATTCCATGGCTTTAACAAGATGCTCCACAGGAACTTGATCTTTTGTTGTGTGAGCAAATTTCTCATTTCCAGGTCCAAAACCGATGGTAGGTATGTCAAAAATTCCTTTAATTGCTGCGCCATTTGTAGAAAAACGCCAGTGATAGAGGACAGGGTCTTTCTCAAATTGAGTTTCATAAGCTCTAATAGCATTTTGAACCAAAGGATGAGATTCTTCCATATGCCATGAAGGGTAATATGCTTTTAGGGGATATGTGAGGCCACTTTTACTTTTATATTCCTGTTGTGGGATATATACTCGTGCTTTAGCCCTTTTTACCGAACTTAAAGATTTTATTTCGTTGAGAACGCTCTCTTCTGAATCTTCTAAGTTTAATCTTCTATCTATGTGTATCGTTGAGCTATCAGCTGTAGCATTAATCGATGGTGAGGTTGAACAAACCTCTGTAACAGTCACATTACCTTTACCGAATATTGGATCTATTTTAAGTTCGGAGTCCATCTTTTCAATGTCCAATATTATTGGTGCAATTTTGTAAATAGCATTATCTCCCAGTTCTGGAGCTGCACCATGACTGGAGATACCTGTTGCTTGTACTTTTATATCAATCCTACCCCGATGCCCTATAGATATGTTTAAGTTTGAAGGTTCAGTGAGAATAACGGCACCTGGTATTATTTTATCTTCTTTGATAATATACTGCCAATTTAAGCCTTCATAAATTTCCTCTTGAACAGAAGCAACAACAAGGAGTGTAATACTTTCTGGCACTCCTATTTCTTTCAAAATTTTTCCAGTATAGATTGCTGAAGCGAGTCCACCTTTCTGATCACATGCTCCACGACCATAAATAACCCCATTCTCATATTTTCCTTTAAAAGGATCATATTCCCAACTTCGGGGATCCCCAATTTCAACTGTATCCACATGTCCATCGATTGCAAGAATTTTCTCACCTGAACCGAGTTGCCCTAGAAGATTTCCCATATCATCTATCCAAACATTCTCATAAATTTTTTCCATTTCCTGTTTTATCTTTTCAATAACTGGATCTTCATTCCCAGTTATAGAGGGAATGGCTATTATCTCTCTTGTAAAGTCTGTTATTTCTTGTTTTAGAGCCTCAGCTCTGTTTTTTATCTTTTGCTTCATAGCAATTACCCAATAGGTCATTCTTTATTAGCCTTCAACAACTAATCACAAGCAATCAAGTCTGTATAAGTAAGTATAACATGATAAATCCAATAACTATTTATAGCTGATAAACGTCAGAATACCTAGCATAGTCTAGTAAAAAGATTATCAGTAAAAGAAGAAGAATCATTATACAACAAGATATTGAGGAAATGTGTATAAAGCATTAGCAACTACTAAAAGTCATATTTTGGTAATTTTCTTTCAACAGGGATACTCGTCATGAACACACACTGAAATACGACTAATCGAGCAGTCATAAAGGTAATGTAGTTTGAAAGGTGTCCTCTATAATGAGGTAGAATAAATTGCAGAATGATGTTATTTTTTCAGTATTTGATCATAAAAAGGGACCTGTGATATTGTATTCTTCGATAGATTCACTAGACAGTGCAAAAAAGATAGCTGTAAGATCCTTTATTGCTATAGGTGCAATGGAAGAAAAACAAGACCTAAGCGGAAAGCATGCCGTCGTCCCTTTGCCTGCTCTTAATAAAATTGCCTTTTATTACATGTTTAGAGTCGACAGGAAAGACACTAAGGAAAGTCCTTCATGTTGGGCTACTATCGGTTACATGAATGAGAGCTCAGAGTCTATTGATTTTTACAGAACATTACCAGTTATTCAAGAACACATCCAAAAGATCGTTGAACTCATTCAGAAGAACTACGCTTATTCAGAAAAGGATACCAAACTAAAAAAAGTAATTATCGAAAGTATTGCTTCTCTTCAAACACCCATCCAAGAGAAAGCAAGAGCTATTGTAACTCCATCCACTACCGTACCAATGCAAGATGTGAGAACTACTGAGGTGGCTTATGAGGATTTTAAGATCGGTGATCTGGCTTTTCTATTTGAATATTTTCCCGAGGATCTTGATAAGGTTATTTATTCACTTATGCTTGAAGAACCAGTTCTAGTCATTGGTGATGTAAGGGATCTAATTCAAAAAGTGGTTGCTTCTCTCGAATTTCTTGTTCCTCATCGACTACTTAAAAAACAGTACTTAACCACTTATATTGACCCTAAAGAGCAAGATCTGCTGGTCTGTTCATCCCATGTCAAATTCTTGAAGAAATACAAGAACGTAACACACATTAATGTAGATAAGCGTGACGTAACTTCAAGAATCAAGGGTGTTCCATCAATCTATAATCTAATTACCACCCTTCAAATTGCTCCTAAAGAGACCCAACAGACGGTTATTAGGACTTATATTGACAATCTTCTTGCAAAAGCAGCTGAACTTATGGAGTTATGCGAGAAAGAGCAAATAAACAGTCACGAGATTCGGAATTTTCGTGGTGACTTAAAAGGTGATGAACTAAATATTGTTATTGCAATGGTTCGAAGATATGCGCCACAGTTTGAAGATAAATTATTCCATTTTGCTCGATCATTAGTCTAATCTCCCTCATTCTGGACATCAACGCAGTTGATTGCGAAATATAGTTCATTTTACTACTTAAACTGGCATATGTTTATCAGAAAGGCTTCATATTGTATAATATTATAGTTAGGGTTAATTTATTCAGTTTTTATAACCCTTATATCTTTGTTTAAAAAAAACACATATCATAAAAACTTAAATTCAAGATCCATTCTATTAACTTTATTATGAATTTTGAATAATATAAAGGTTGATGAAAAAATGCCATCGTGGATTGACACCATCATTTTCTATATTATTTACTTTTTACCAAGTATTGTGCTGACACTCCTTGCTCTAATAACTGGTATTCTTGTGTACTTTCTAGGGAAAAGAAAAAACCTCATGATCATGAACAACACCTTTAAAACAACAAAGCAAGGTAGTAAAGACTGGATAACAAAATTTAAATTAGTTGAAGAAAGTACAACAGGTAGAACATACCTACTTAATGTAAAACCAAATCTATCCTTAAAGGACTTTCGTGTCCATTTTACAATGGTGAATAGACATCTCATTCTAAGTAAAATTGCTTCCATTATAAGAAAACGTCGTGATTACATCCTTCTAGAAGCTGATCCAAGCGATAAAGTTGTAAAACGATATCAGCTTGAAGTACTCCCAAGACGAGAAGAAAAAAGCATCAAAGCACTTTTAGACATGCTCGGTAAATTGGAACCATTGGAACTCGGAAGCTCGAAGCTTGAGGAAATATTCATATTTAGGGTTAATGATTCGGAATTATTTCTTACAGCTTTTAAGAAAGAAAAACAAATTATCAAAAATCTCTATTCTCTGAGAAATCATATAATAAGGCTTTCATATTATCCACTTGAAAGTCCTTCCATTCGTTTAGTCGCAGAATTGAGTGAAAGTCTCAACCCTAGGCCATTGATGGATATATTATTCAACCTGACAGCTAATATCGCAGATCTTGGCAATAAAGGATATTATGCAAAACAAAGAACTATTGGATTACGTATCTATGAAGATAAAACTATCGAGAAAGATAAACAAAAACTTAAAAGTCGAGAAAAAAGTCTAGATTTATCCTAAGGCTTGTTTTTCTCCAATTGAGCTTGAGTGCTTCGAATTTTTTCTTCGATTTGACTTCGAAGGTCGAACACATCAATAGATTTAGGAAAACGGTAGATTGGTAATTCTACGTATTCTCCTTCAAGATCATCTTCATATATGCGAATACTGAAACCTTTTATGCCAGCAGCAGCAGTAGCTACTGATAAGGCTACTAATGCGAAATCTTTCCATTCGTATTCAAATAAACGTGTACCCACCTTTAATGAGAAATTATCTTGTCCTAGAGTTATCACCCTCTTAACATAACGAGTATAGTACAGATAAGTAAGCGAAAATGCTCCCACGATTAGCACAATTACCGAGGGTATATCTATAATAATCATCGGTTCACCGACAGATTGTGCTATTGAAGATCGAATCAGAAAAAATCCAAACACTTCAACAGCTAGAATTGTTAAGAAAATTAAAATTATTATGAAACCCCTTCTACTTTCCATTATAATTGGAAATGATTCTTGTTGAGCAGAGGTTGACTCTTGAGCTCCTTTTTCAATCATTCAAAACTCTTCCTCAAGACCAAAACTTTAGTCTAGACTTGCTTTTTATCAAATTTTTCGGGTGAAAGAGTTTCACACCATGTCTAGCAATAAAACTGTCTGAGTTGAATATTTCAATATTTTTGAGATCAGCATAAAGTAATCCTAGGTCACGGGATGTATGACGATTAATATTATGTATAGTTTTGGTTGGTAGCTTACCTTCGCCAAAAAATAATAACCACATCCACTCAAATTCCATTGCTCCCATGAGACTGGTAGCCTCACGCATCCAACCAACTAACACTGACCATTTTGCATTTGTAACATTTTTAAGGTGTATAGTAGCACATCCAACTCTATAAGTGGGGGAAGCCATGAATGAAAAGGCTCTAGATAAAACGAAACCTCTATGTCTCACTCCACCATAAATCAAGGAATCTATGGGATTTTTCGAATGACTTTTTTTCTTTTTTTTGAACATTTGAGCAATGCTATAATCTCTAATAGCGATATCAAAAGTTGCGATCCAGCGTCCCCCTTTGACCAATAATTCATGTTCTACGTATCGGAGATATTCTTCTTTTTTAGGTAATTTTGTGGAAGACACAATCGTTCGTTTTTCTTAAGCTTTTTAAATTCTTCCATAACAAAAGACTTTGGGATGGGCGGTTCTTAGTAAAAATAAATTTTCACCATTTTGTCTTTTTGATGATAAAAAAAAAGGGGGGGTGATAGGAAAAAAGGGTCCTATTCTGGTGGGATAGAAGCATAGATCGTTGAGAAGTCCACGCCTTTTTTGGTATAGTAGCTTTTCATGTAGAAATAGATTACAATACCAATAATAACGAGCACCAAGACTGTATAGAAACCCCAGTTGAAGGTTTCCATAAACGCTTCGATACCAGCTTCGTGAGTAACAACGCCGTTTTCTGTTATTTCCTCGAAACTCGGGATGAGTCCAGTTCCATCATCACCATATGCTATGACAGGAATTAACGGCATAGCACCGATGAGCGGTATATCCTCCATACCTTCAACAGGCATTAGGATACCGAATTCTCCGAGGATGACTAGATCCAAGTAGATGTTCATTATTAATGCGATCACACCGATGATGACTATTCCTTCAAAACCTCCTATCTTGGGACGCCAAGCAGTTCTTTCGTACACGTCTTTAAGTTTTCGCGGGAGCATTATTGCTGCCAAACAAGCCATAGTGAAGAATATGCCATCCAACAGGTCTGTTGCGGTTATACCGTTTCCGAGGATCTGATCTAAGACAGGGATATTTATTGCGCCTTCTTTCGTGCCAAATACACCACTTTCAGCAAAAGCACCAAAAATAGCAACTATTGCACAAAAGAGAATTGCCACCGTGGGGGAGTGCCATCGCTCATCAACCTTAGCAAATGCCTCAGGAAGTGCTCTGTCAAAGGACATTGCAAAGAGTATTCGTGATGAGGTGGTGATGAATGGTGGGAGGTCATTAGCTAACCAAAGAACTGCTGCAGATGCGAACAGTAGTGGTGTAATGCCATTAAAGGCCATACCAAGTCCATCAGCTGCTATAACTGCAATAAAAGGCATCCAACCAAAGCCATCAATTGCAGGAGTACCAGTTGTATCTCCATAATTCAAGAAACCGTTTGCTTGGAAGAACGTCCAACCACTAGCGTGATCACCAACGGAAGCAGCCATACTTAGCAGTGTACTGATGGACATGTAAACACCCAAGATAATGAACCCTGCTGCAAGATGAGAAATCGGTAATGATCTGTTTGCTTCTTTAACCTCTCCAGCTGCGAATGAAATAGCTGCGTAGCCGATCCATGACCAATAGGCTCCTAAGATTGCTGTGTTCACTGCTGAAAAGTAATTAGGGGCTTTTTCAGCATCAATTCCTTGATCTACTGCTTCCTGTATCCATTGATTAGCTGTGCTTTCAGTGATTGATTCAACCCCAGTTTCAACGGCTCCAGGGTCTAAAGCACCTAGGAGAAGAGACAGATATATTCCTACTGTGATAACTGCAGGAATCCAAAACATAATGTGTAGGAATTTGCCAGTCATTGATGTCCCAAAGTAGGCGATTGCTGCGAAAGCGAATATGAATATAATGCCAATGACACACATCGCAAGCGGTGTGCCTATAGAACTCCAATCAATATCTGGTAGCGCTACTGGCATGAATAGAACAGTAAAATCTACGACAGCAACAGCAATCAATCCATATGAGATTGCAATCCCTAGAAATTCAGCCCATGCTGACACGAAACCAACACCAGGGCTGATTGTTCTTGAGATGTAGACATATCCACCACCTGCTCGTGGCATAGCGGTAGCCATGACTGCGAAAACAAATACGGTGGCAATCGCTGCTATTCCAGTTATCAGGAAAGCAACGACCAATGGATCTATGAAGAATGGGTTGTCATCTGGGTGAAGAGGGGCCCAACCCGTGGTCTGGAAAACTCTTTTCTGCCAACCACCACCAATAACGTTGCTAAGGATAAAGATGGTAGCGGTTATAACCCCTATTTCTCTAACTAGTCCGGTTGCATCACGGACATAGGTTTTTGATTCACTCATTTGTGTCACCTTTCAAGTCTTAAAAGACTTTTTGTGATTTATTGTTATTTTATTTGATTTCTCGTTGAGTACGTCTCTGAGAAAAAATATTTCCTTTTTTCTACTGCGAACCATAAAGTCTAGTTTAGCGTAATGCTTACATTAGTTAGAACTTCTCTAGCCAATAAAGCATTCAGCACGAAAATCCACGCGGTTACATTTTGATTATAAAACTTTCGCACAAATTTTGATTCATCCAACACTATCAAATAGAGAATGAACATATACTAATTGCTATATTAAACATAGTTTTATTCGTTCATTAATCTAAGAGTAATGACCATCATCTCTCTGTCCAGTATCAGGATTACAT